>CAYZQX010000226.1:0-7078 GCA_964480615.1 uncultured Chitinophagales bacterium
CGGGATTATACAATATAATGACGATACAACTGAATTTGCGATTGGTCAGTTGCTTAAAATTATCCCTATACATGCTTGTCTTACCGCTTGGCAAATGAGTGGTTATTACACACAATCGGGCAAAAGAATGGAAAAAATGGGGGGTAATATTTTTGAATAAGCGAATATAATGCAGCAAACTAATTTGCCTTACTTAATCCCTTTTAAGTCCGAATTTTTCGATCTTGTTGTATAGGTGACTTCTTTGAATATCAATCTCCTCAGCGGTCTTGGAGACATTCCAATTGTTTTTGCCTAATTTGAATTCCAAATATTGACGTTCAGCAAAATCTTTGTAATCTTGAAAATTGGCAAAACGATCATAGTCAGGTTCAGCCGATACATTGTTCGAGGAAGATGAATTTGGCTTTGCCAATCCACTACTTGGGATCACATAGTTTTGTACATCTTTAGCGGTAATCTTACTCTCACTGAGTATAACTAGTCGCTCTATTACATTATGAAGTTCGCGAATATTTCCCGACCAATGCAGTTTTTGTAATTCCAAGATGGCTTCTTCAGTGATTGACTTTGTTTTGATCCCGTATTCTTCACATATTTCAGAAATGAATATTTCACTGAGCAATGGAATATCTTCTTTGCGTTCATCGAGTGAAGGAACGTGTAGCAATATAACAGCTAGTCGATGATACAAGTCTTCTCTAAACTGATGTTCGACGACCATCTTTTGAATATCCTTATTAGTAGCTGCAACGATGCGGACATTTACTGGAATTTCACGATCACCACCTACCCTAGTTATTCGATTTTCTTGCAGTGCTCTTAACACCTTAGCCTGAGCGGAGAGACTCATATCACCTATCTCATCAAGGAACAATGTACCACCATTAGCTAGTTCAAACTTGCCGATGCGTTGCTTAATAGCAGAAGTAAATGATCCTTTCTCGTGGCCAAACAATTCACTCTCGATAAGTTCAGAAGGTATGGCTGCGCAGTTAACTTCCACGATGGGTCCATCCTTACGTGCTGATTTTTCGTGTATCCACCTAGCAACTAATTCCTTTCCCGTACCATTAGAACCAGTAATTAATATACGTGCATCTGTAGGCGCGATACGATCGACCGTGATCTTAATTTTTTTGATGGCTTCAGAATTACCTACAATATCTCTGACTTTAGAAACCCTGCGTTTTAATGTTTTTGTTTCATAGATAAGGGTATTCTTATCTAAGGCATTTCTTACGGTAATAAGTAGTCGGTTGAGATCTGGTGGTTTTGCTATGTAGTCATAAGCTCCTAGCTTAACTGCTTCCACTGCGGTTTCAGTAGTGCCGTGACCAGAAATCATGATAATCGGCGCTTCGAAGTTATGCTCTTGAACTTGTGCTAGCACCTCCATACCATCGAGCTTTGGCATTTTAATATCTAGGAAGATCAAATCAAACTCCCCAGATTTAATTTTTTGCAAACCAGCTACCCCATCCTCTGCTTCGTCAACTTCGTAGCCTTCATACTCTAAAATTTCTCGCAACGTACGTCTTATCCCCTTCTCATCATCTACAATCAGAATCTTTGTCATTCCTACCTATTTTTTTAAATATGTTCACAAAAATATACATTATATGCTTGCATAACAAATTTTTTTTTATATTTGATCAAAGTATTATTTTAAATGCTATAATTCTGTAGAACAAACCATGAGTATTAAAAGAAAAATATTAATTTCAGCATGGTTGTTGGCCATTTGTTATACGAATCATGCTCAGAAAATAGGATTCTGGATAGATGAAAGTGTACGCAAGAAATCACAAACCATCCCCATAGAGGTAATCCAAAACTTACCCATTATTACTTTAAAAATCAACAATTTATTTCCAAGAAATTTCATCCTTGACACTGGCGCGAAAAACACAATTCATTTTAACCAGCTAGTAATGGAAACCTTGCGTAGAGGACTAGGCCGACCAGTAAAAATTAAAGGGTTAGGTCCATCTCCTGAAATAGATGCTACCCTATATCCTGATATTTCACTTCAGTATGAAAATCTTAAAAGCGCAAATCTCTCTATCATAAGCATCGATAATTTTGACCTACCAATAAACAGAGTTTTAGGAAAAGAAATTCACGGGATAATAGGATACGAACTATTCAAGTACTTCTTTGTTGAAATTGACTATCATAAAAAATACATTACACTATATGAAAAAGCGCCTAAAGTCAACAAAAGAAAATGGCAAGAAATACCTATAAGAATTATTGATGGCAAACCAAATATGGACTTAACTGTAAAAGATGATAATAAAACATATAACTTAAATTTTCTGATAGATAGTGGATCTAGTTTAGGCCTGTCCATACTGCCTCATAATATCGCCATACCAGCTGATGATGAAATTGTAAAAACTGTAATTGGAACTGGTATCAATGGTTATTTGAATGGCTTTATCAATAGAACTGATGAGCTTCTAATTGGTAAGTACCAATTAAAAAACCTCTTATCCACCTTCCCTGATTCGATGAGTGTAACACACCTCAGCGGGACAAATAGCAAAGCAGGCTCAATAGGTGGTGAAATCTTAAAAAGATTCAAAATTAGAATTGACTATAATAACAATAAACTTTACTTGAAAAAAAATGCAAGCTACAATTCTGAATTCCATTTTACCAAGACTGGGTTTATGGTGGAACATAATTGTGTGGAATGTGAAAATCAAGTGATAATTACGTATATAATACCTAATACGGAAGCGGCTAATCTGCTTATGGAGGGTGATGAAATAATTAAAATTAATCGCCACAAACTAGCTCATTATAGCCCATTGGAAATTAACAATATGCTTTTAAAATACAAAATAGGAAAAACCATTAAACTGACTATCTTGCGCCAAAACAAAGAAATGGTAATTTCATTGCCTATTAAAAGAATTATATGAAGCAATTTAGTATTCTATCAATTGTATTTGCTTTTCTAATTTTTGGCGAATATAATAATCTATATCCACAAGATGTATTGACTTTATTACATAGTTCTAACTCAGGGTTAGCTGCTAAGATTAAGCTGATTGAGGAAGCTCAATATTCACTGGATCTTTCCTATTATGCATTAGATGAGGATGAATCAGGGAAGTATATACTTAGTCGGTTACTTATGGCTTCAGCAAGAGGTGTGAAGGTGCGAATTATAGTTGAAAATCATTTTAGTAGTTTATCTAATGAACTACTTACATATTTAATGGAACACCATATTTCAGTTAAATATTACAACCCATTCAGGATTAAAAAAGGATTTAAAAATATGTCTTGGATGCATGATAAATTGATCATAGCGGATGGCAAGTCAATGATTACTGGAGGTCGCAATATTAACAATGCTTATTATGAACTACCCTACCCCACTGATAAAAAATTTATTGATATAGAAGTGCGAATTGATGGGGATAAATCGGCTTTAGCTCAACAATATTATGAACACTTGTGGCATTCGAGTTATACTGGTAATCCAAGGATAAAAGCCAGAAAAATTGATGAGGCATCTTACAATTTTATACAAAGTGAATTTGAAAGTCTTAAGCGCACCAATTGGGCATTAGAAAATGCTGCACCTGTGGCTGAAAAATATTATCCTGATAGCATTGAGTTTATTCACGACTATTTTTATGAATGGCCTAAGTCACAAAATGTGACAAGAAAAGTACTTAACCTCATACGCGATGCGGATAGCAGTATTGTGATAGAAAGCCCTTATGCCATCACACCAAACAGAACTTTTAGACGATTGAGAAATGCTGTAAAAAGAGGTGTTAAAGTCCGCATAGTTAGCAATGCCCCATCGGCTACTGATGTGCTAATCGCGGCGGCAGGATTTATTAATGATCGCAAAAAGTATTTGGATAGCAATATTGAAATATGGGAGTACAATGGACCTCATACCTTACATTCTAAAACGGTGGTCTTCGATAATCAAATAACCATGATAGGCAGCTATAATTTCGATAATTTGAGTTATGAAGTTAACTCCGAAATTATCGCCCTCATCTATGACTCAAAATTCTCTAAATCAGTGGCACATATTATGCAAGATCGGCTGCTAGGAAGTGTTAAAATCAATGCAAAAGATTATCGAGATCCTGCACTTGATGAAATGCTTGCTAAGCAATTAAAAAAATATCAAATTCTCTTAAAGACCTTTCCATTTATAAAAAGATTTATCTAGGGCTTGTTAAATAACTCATAAATTTACGATTATGGCGATGCCTGCGGCCCGGGCTATTTGCTACAAGTCCTCGCTCGTGCCTCGCTGTGGGCTTTACGCGTCTATCCCTATCGCGAATACAACTTGAAGGAGCAATATCTAGGAGAAGACATTTTATAATTATGATGCAAGCTTTTTTACGGAAACCCAAAAAAATTGTGTGAATATCCTATGCACTTGTAATGGTTAGAACCCATTACAATAAAAGATTTCAGAGTTATTTAGCAATCCCTATTTAGCAATACCTATCTAAAGGTTGTTCAGGCTCAAATGACTAATAGAAAAAGTCCTAATGCGTATATTATAAAGACTTATCAAATAAAAATAGGTTAGCTTTCCATCAAAGAACTCACTTAGTTTATATTGAACCGTTCACTAAAATCAATTACCGACTGATCTAAAAAAATATCCATTGGATATAACTTTCTTGCGAGTACTATACCTTCCATACTTCTACATCGGCTAAAGGCCACATAGGCTTGGCCTGGAGCAAATACCCTTGTACCTAGATTAATAAATACACGATCGAAACTCATACCTTGGCTCTTATGGATCGTTACTGCCCAGGCTAATCTAATGGGAATCTGTTTATAGGTTCCCTTTTCTTTTTCAATGATTTTTTTCTTTTTGGAGTCAAATGTATAATCAAATATTTTCCATTCAACTGCATTAGTTTGTACAATTTGGGATTCCCCTTCTTTTGCTAATTCGATCGTGACTTCTTCATCAGTATAACTTAATACTCTACCTATGGAACCATTGACCCATTTTTTATCTGGATCATTCATTACAAACATTACTTGTGCACCAATTTTTATTTCGAGGTAGTAAGGTGCTGGCATGCTGTTGATTTCTATTTCACCAGATACTTCTGCATTGTATCTTTGTGCCTTACCACTTAAGCTATTGAGCTTTTTCATATTGAGCTGATCGACTAATAAGTTGGTAGTAGCGAGTGTGATAAATCCCCATTCATCAGGTGGATTCCAAGTGGGGAAATAGCGCTCATTGATCAATTCAAAACTGGATTCATCCATTGTATTGGTTCTCATTTTTTCTAGCAAGCTGAGAAATTTTGCATCTTTTTGTCGATATATTTCAGTAAAATGAATAAGTGAAAACTTATCGTTATTAAAAATATTGCTTTGAAAAAAATGAGGTCCTTCGAACATCATTTCAATCATTTTTCTTTCAGCTTCTTCTTTTACTACAGGTGGCAATTGAAAAGGATCTCCACATAAGATAATTTGTACGCCACCAAATGGTTCAATCTTATTCGATCTATTATTTTGTAAAAATACATGGATCGCATCTAGCATATCTGCACGTACCATAGATACTTCATCAATAATAATAGTTTCGATTTGCATGTATAAATCTGCATCCACGCGTTTCTTTACTTGCTTAGCTTTAATTGGTCCTAAGCTAAAGCGAAAAAAAGAATGGATGGTTTGACCACCTATTTGTAAAGCAGCCACACCAGTAGGCGCAAGCAATGCAATTTTTTTCTTTGATCGTTCCTTAAAGTAACGAAGAAAAGTTGTTTTTCCCGTACCTGCTTTGCCTGTGACAAAGAAATTATTTTTGGTATTTTCTAATTTTTCAAATGCCGCTTCAAAAATAGGATTCATTTAAAACATAGGATGTTCGGGCTTATTATCTAAAACTTGTTCTATGGCCGCTAACACATCACTGGTAAGCATATCAACTGCCTCTAAGGCCAACATATTCTCCTTTAGTTGAGCACTCTTAGATGCGCCTAAAATGACCGTACTAACATTTTGATTTTTAAGACACCAAGCCAGTGCCATAACAGGTAAACTAATTCCTAAATCATTGGCTATAGGCACTAATCCCTTTACTTTTGCGATATTTTCTTCCTTCAATGTGCGTTCTTTCAGCCAGTCCATTCCTTGTATTGTCAATCGCGTATCTTCAGTAGGCAATCCCTCATTGTATTTACCAGTCAGCAAGCCGCTGGCCAGTGGTGACCATATTGTAGTGCCCAATCCATAGTTTTTATAGAGTTGTGCATAGTTCACTTCAAAATTTTGTCTATAAAACATATTGTATTGTGGCTGTTCCATCGTAGGGCCTATTAATCTATATTTTTCAGCCGCTACCCAAGCTTCAGTGATTTCTTGAGCGCTCCACTCCGATGTACCCCAATATAATATTTTGCCTTGTTGTATAAGTGTATTCATAGCCCACACAGTTTCTTCAATAGGTGTTGACTTATCAGGTCTGTGGCAAAAGAATAAATCAATATAATCAACTTGTAATCGCTGCAATGCCTCATGACAAGCTTCAATGATGTGTTTGCGACTAAGGCCAGTCATATTAGGACGTGTATCCCCTCTCCCAAAAAATGCTTTGCTAGATACCACCCAGCTACTGCGATCCCATTTCATTTTCTTGAGTACTTTGCCCATCACAATCTCCGATTTACCATGCGCATATACCTCTGCATTGTCAAAAAAATTAATGCCTTGATCATAGGCATAACACATCAATTCTTCAGCAATTCCATCTTCAATTTGCTTGCCGAATGTAATCCAACTTCCCAATGATAATTCACTCACTTTTAACCCTGAGCGGCCTAAATTTCTATAACGCATATTCTTTATTAATTTGGTCAAAATTAAGCAATTTATTTGTACTCCAACTTCGACAAAGTGCAATTACAATTTATAGAATCCTTTATCATAAAAGATTTCGGAGTTATTGACCAAGTACTAGTTAAATTAACAAGACTTATTTGTTTGAGATACAGACCGAGTAGGCAAGCGGGAATCTCACCCGCAAGCCTCTCACAGAACCGTACGT
>CAYZQX010000227.1:0-7075 GCA_964480615.1 uncultured Chitinophagales bacterium
GCGCTCACCATATCGCCTGATGGGAAAAAAATGTTTTTTGCCGCTAAAGAACGCAGTGGTGGCTATGGAATTTTCGACCTATTCTACACCTATAAGCACAACGCTCTATGGGTAAAACCGCTTAATCTTGGCCCTCCTATTAACGATGCAGGATGGGAATCACAACCATCAATTTCGGCTGATGGCACTGAACTGTTTTTTGCCGCTAAAAGATATGGAAATGTTGGTGGGATCGATCTATGGATGAGCAAGCTGGTCAATAATTATTGGACCAAGCCTGTAAATCTAGGATCAGTTATTAATACTGCTGGCAATGAGCAAAGCCCCTATATACACCCCGATGGACATACCCTATACTTCAGTAGTGATGGACATTTAGGACTAGGCAGCGCCGACCTGTTCTTATCTAGACGTGATCAAGATGGCAACTGGGGTAAGCCTATATGCCTGCCTGCTCCTATCAATACCAAGGAAAATGAAAATGGACTGTTTGTCAATGCTGAAGGCATCAAAGCCTATTATTCAGCATACAATACTGGAACTAAAAATTTGGACATTTATCAGTTCGACTTGCCCGAACCTTTTAGACCATCCTGGGTCACTTATATCAAAGGAACAATAAAAGATGCGGATACGAAACTTCCGATCCAAGCAGTCATTTCCCTTAGCAGTCGCGATCATTTTATGCCCACACAATCTATTACTACGGATGAAAAAGGCGAATTCCTAATCACTATTCCGAGTGGACATCCCTATAGTTGCAATGTGGATAAGGCCGACTACCTCTTTTACTCTGAAAATTTTGATCTGAGTAATAATGCCAAAAGTGATCCCTATACACTTAATATATTTCTGCAAAAAATTAAACCTGCTGAAACACTTGTGCTCAACAATATATTTTTTGAAATAGGCAAATATGATCTTATAAAAGAATCATTTCCTGAGCTCGACAAATTGTTTGAATTGCTGGCTCAAAACAATGAAATGATGGTTACCATCGTAGGTCATACGGATAATGTAGGCAATGCAGCAGCTAATTTACAATTGTCCATTGATCGTGCCAATTCTGTGGGCCAGTACTTGATCGGCAAGGGCATCTTGCAAAGTAGGCTAAAGTATGATGGCAAGGGAGATACTCAACCGGTGGCTGAAAATTCAACTGATGCTGGCAAGGCAAAAAACAGAAGGGTGGAAATCAAATTCTAATGCCCTGCACCAATAGCTATTGTTCAAAAATTGCATGTTATAGGAAGTTAGAATTAGTTCATTATTTTAAATTTATTTAATGATGGCGATGCCTACGGCCCGGGCTATCTGCTACAAGTCCTCGCTACTTGCTGGAAGGTTTATTTTCAATGGCAAGCAAGAATCTTCGCTATCGCTCGATTTCTACGTAGCTGTGGGCTTTACGCGTCTATCCCTATCGCGAATACAACTTGAAAAAGCACTGTATAAGTGAAGACATTTAATAATTTTGATGCAAGCTTTTTTGCTAAAAATCAGAAATTATTGTGCATTTCCTTTGCACTTGCATATTCTATAATCGTCTAGTATAATAGATCTTGCAATTATTGAGCAATCCCAAAATACCCGCTTTTATAAATTGGTGCAGAATATATCACACTAATTATCTAAGTTAGGTTAGAGCTTGAAATAATATTACTGAATACTGCCAGCAATATTGGAATAATGTACTAGTGTGTAAATCCTATTCAGTAGCGCTCTTTGATTACATTTATATGGTGATTTGCATGGCCTGCAACTATAAAGCCAATGGCTCTAACGCTTAATTGTGTATTATTAGCTGTACCTATCCTATCAAACATAGGTAGGTCAAGGCTCTTAAAAAAATCTATTGTGGATTTTCGAACACCATAAAACTCGAGGATCATATCACTCAATTCTCGGTTGTCGGCATTGGCATTAGGTGCATAAAAATTTTCATCATATCCGCTCAGTGGAGTGGAATCCAACCTGCTGTATCGCAATGCGCGATACACAAAAATGCGTTCTGAATCAATAATATGTGCAAGAACCTCCTTAACACTCCACTTGCCAGGCGCATATCTAAAATCTGCTTTATCAGCGAATTTTTGTAGTATAGATATACAGTATCCTAAATCATTTTCTAAGGCCACGAAGAGATCGTTTTCATCCACTTTCGTGATGTAGGTCCAATAATAGGATGATACATCCTCCTTGTTAGGTTTTTGGATAATATTTTCTTTCATAACAATAACATTTTTGATTCTATTAAGCTAAGCCCTACCCTATTTTGAAAATCGCCAGTTTAAATCAAGATGAATACCATTATAACGCAAAGCGCGTTTTTTAGTATCTGGAATAACTACATTATAATTATCCACATCATTTAACTCAATAATATTGTTTATGTTATTAAAATAAGTATCCTTTAATAAATTTTGTCTTACTAACCAACCAATATTGACTGCCACTCCTTTGGCAAAGGCAAAATGAATTCCAGCCTCTAACTGCAAGCCCATCTGAATTGTTTTAAATTGCTCAGCAATGACTAGAGACGTATTATGTGATATACTAATTGGGTCGCTAGGGTTTACAATTGGCATCTCTATTTGTCCACTATTGTAATTGCTATCATTAGAAACATAATTGTTTTCTGAAAAATTGTAATTGTACTGAGCGATTACACCAGTAGTAAAGAAAGGACTCAATACTTTTTTCCTAGCAGGGCTTACTTGAAAAAGTAATGGTATGCCCAAGCTTTGCTGGTGGTAATAAGCACGTATGGGATTCTGTAACACATCTAATACTCTAAAACTCTCATCGGACCAATATTCAGTTACAAAATATTCAATACCAGTTTGCACTTCAAAACGTTTTTTAAAGCCAAAGTGGTAATTGGCATTTAGCCCATGAGATAGGCTTTGATCATCCATTGTCGAAAGCTTGGTGAATAGTGGTAGGTACCCAACACTCACGGAGTGATAATAGCCTTTTTTACTTGGCTTCCTATTAGGGAAATTAGTGCCAATTTTTTTTGTTGAAGCTTTGGAATTGGCTTTTTTGGCATCCACTATTGAACTTGAAAGATTTGTTGGATCAGTAATAAGAATAGGCTCTTGTCCGCTTGCTTCTTTTGGCTCATTTAATAGTGTATTCGTCTGACTTTCTATCGGCGTTATTGATTTTTCTATTGATCTTAGATCATCAGATGACAGGATTGGATTTAACTTTAAGCCATTATGATTACTTGTCGAAGGTTTGGCTGATACACTTTGCTGACCGGAATCACCAGCTTTGCCTTGAACATCTGAAGCATTGTTAAAAATAACAGATGTATTAGCATTAATAGATTGTTGACTGGTAGGAGACACTGTCTTATCCTCAGGATGTGTTACAGGCAACAAGGATTGAGGATTTTGAACAGGCAAAGGATTAGTGATAACACTCGATTTATCGAGACTTAAAGACCCAGTGATAATATTCGATGCGTTAGGAACTCCATGTATGTTCGTATCCGCTGATTTTACGATTGCGCTATTAGGATTATAGCTCTGATTCTTCCTACCTTTTAGTTTATATCCATTTCCCTCGCTTCCACTGCTGTTTACAACTTGGTCTGTATTTTCCAATTTTGGATTAGAATTGTGAAAATTAGCTTTATTCTCTCCTTGGCTATTGAAATTTTTCAGCTCTACATTAGAACTTGATTTAGCCACATCGCTGAGTTGATTATTATACAATGATTGATCGCCATTATTACTAATAGGCTTATCGATTTTTATACTATTATCACTGAATTGAGCCGCTGGTTCAGCAATTTGGGTAGTTGGTGTTTTTTTGTCATCATTAATGACAATGTTATGGCTATCATAGGCCTGATCGTTCCACCAATACATAGTAAGACCTAGCCCAGTAGCGAGTACACCAAGCACTAATCCTGTAAGGAGCCCTATATTATACCTATTATTACCTATCCCTGATGCAGTAGGAGCAGTAGGTAATGTATGAAGCGGTAGGTTGTTTTTATTATCCAACATATTCTCCATTAGCCTCCAGTGGTCCTCATTCATAGGATATTCCTTTTTATGAAGCTTATATTTTATATACTCATCAAATGATTCGTTAGATTTCATCTTAATTAATGTAAAATTTTTTAATCAATACTTGTAGCTTTTTTCTAGCTTTTGCTAAATTTGATTTGGAACTACCTTCGGTTATTTGCAATTTCTCTCCTATTTCTTTATGGCTTAATCCTTCTAATACAAATAGGTTAAAAACGGTGCGATAAGAAATGGGCAATTTTTGTATAAGGAGAATAATTTCATCTGCGGTCATATTGGGCAGAATATCCTCGTCATTAAAACTTCCGGAGGCGTGATCAATATCAATAACATGGCTATGCTTTTTTGTTTTGCGATAATGATCGATAGCATTATTGATCATAATACGCCGAATCCAAGATTCAAGAGAGGACTCTGGTCTAAACTGTTCCAATTTGTCAAACACTTTTAGAAATCCCTCATTGAGCATCCCCACAGCCTCATCCTCATCGCGGGCAAACCTCATGCACACGACCATCATTTTTCCATAATAGCGTTCATATAACTGTTTTTGAGCCAAGCGATCAGCCCTGATACAGCCTGCGATGAGATCATCAGTGGACTGATTCAAGATTTTGGGTTCTATCATTTACACAGGTCTTTGGAAAACGATTATATTTTACCTGCGGTTGCCTTTTGATCCGAAATATAGCATTTTTTATTCCAATTTAGCATTTCTTCCCCTTTTGAGAAGATTTAGATTGTTCAAGTTGAGTAAAAAAGTAATTTTTTGATAATATTTATCTGTACTCGAATTTACTGCATCTTTTAATTTTTCATTATACATTATAGGAAAATACACTTCTACACTATTCTTTACAAGCTGGATCCCAAGACCTAGCTCTGCCAAATCGAATAGATGTGTTTTGGTTTGTGAAGGTGTACGCTCAACAAATTCCATTTCACCGCTCTTCGCCAAATTAATATAGCCAAAAAATGGCAACTTTTTTATTGGGATAACTGGAATCTTGGAGGGAAAATCAAACTTTAGATTGAGCGCGTAGATATACTTAAATGTGGACCCTAAATCATTGCTTATTTTATCAGTCCTTGTGTGTAAAGCGCCATCATCCAATGTGACTTGCTGAGCGAGGATACCATCAAACTCAAGTCTGCCCATCATTAGATGTTCAAAGCGATAATCATTCTCTCCTCGTGATCCACTGGGCTTTAGCCTATATGAATAATCAATTAACCCTAAGGTTTTATTGTATGGAAATCCCCCTGCAAATAATCGAGCAGTTAGACCCTTATTTGACTTCCGATATTGCAATAAAATTTCTGCCGCTCCCACAAGTTTTATATACCTGCTATAATCATTCAGCTCAGTATCCTTTCGCTGCATATATTCTGCTTCAACATAAAAATTGAATGGATATATTGTGCGTTTATTTTCATAGTCATAGCGAATGATGTCCATAAAATAATTATCCTTTATGGGGCTCCCTGTTAAGTATCTTATCACTAATTCAGGATCAGCAGAAGGTGTATATTTTTCTTTAATTAGATGGATATGTCTTACACTCAATTTCTTGGTGATCTTACTGTGCATATTTTTCTTAAACTCCATTCGAATACCAGAAGCAATCCGCATATAATGATAGGGCAATTCACTGATTATCTTTCGATCCAATGTATCATTCATCCTATCAGTTACAAAGCTATGATTAAACCGCTGTCCTTGTATATAAATCCTAACCTTTTGTAGCTTTGTGCCATTGGGATATATGTTATAACCTGCGTGAGCAAGACCCACTAATTCTTTATTTTTTACACTAAACATAGGACTTAGTGTAAAATCAAATTTCTGTGCAGGAAACACATTGGAATACAAGGTAATACCAGGCATCCATTCATCATATTTATTATATCCTATGGTAGGCAATACATTCAGTTGGGTTCGGTAGGGATTTTCTAATGCTCCAAACAATTTCAATTTGAATGGCTCTATCTTTTTCAATAAACCACTTGACTTATAAGTATTGTTTTTGCGGTTATGCTCAATCATTTTATGATCTGCATCAATTCGATAATAATCCGCATCAGCAGCGGGAAACAGCAAAGTGTCGATACCATGAAATCCCTCATACCAAAGTTTTTTCACTTCTTTATTATCCTTAAAAGCAGAGATCGTAAAGGGACCTGCAATATTTTCTTGAAAATTAAAAACAGTTGCCAAGTCGTATTGTGAATCTCCTATGCTCTTAGCTTTTTTATCCACCTTCCAAAGTATGTAATCCAATTTCTTTTTGGTCTTAATCAAGTCTTCAAAAAACCAACTCAAATCCATTCCCGATTCTAACTCAAAAATATTTCTTAAGTCCGTAGGATTGGGATGTTTGAACTTATACTTTAAAAAATATTTTTGCATAATGGCATCAATTTTTTTCTGACCGAGATAGCTTGCAAGATATTTCATAGCTGCCCCGGTTTTCATATAGGTTATAATGCCATAATTCATATTGGTAAATTCCGCGGCGTGCAGCCCACAGGACTGATCATTATTAGTGCGAGATAATGCCTGATAGCCTAGCTCAGGCAAGCCTATGCGCTCACCTTTTTTGCCAAATATCAAATTGTTTAATGGCCCTAAATTTATATAATCTGAAACTTCCTCTGATTTGCCACGCTCTTCAAAGTACCGGTTTTCAAAATAAGTATTGATTCCTTCATCCATCCATGGGTTCTCGCGTTCATTCGAAGCCAATATTCCATAAAACCAATTATGTCCTACTTCGTGTACAATAACTCGTTCTAAGGTACTGGCATTATCTGATAAGCCGATGACAGTAATCATGGGGTATTCCATACCAGCACCTGCACTAAGTGCCGACTGTACTGCTGTAGCGTGTGGGTAGGGATAATTACCGACTTTTTCGCTATAAAATTGCACGGCATTTTTAACATATTCAGCACCTTGTTTCCATAGCTCAGCTTCCTGATTAGTAAAATAAGCGTAGCAGTCAATCTGATTGCCATTGCTCAGCAAG
>CAYZQX010000228.1:0-7072 GCA_964480615.1 uncultured Chitinophagales bacterium
CGCAATTTAGTTCGAGTTGTGGGGTTAGAGGCATGTAATACTAGGTTACAATTTTGGACAAGGGCTTAGCTGGTTTTTTGGCATTCAATATCCATGAAGTCCACAAAGAATCAGCAGTCTATAGTTCCAAAGTGTATGAGTTTCTTTATTTCGCAAGCGATGATCTACTAATGCTAATGGGATAGCGATCGACGTGGATATCCTTTTAGGAGGCCTTGTATGTAGGCATACTAATAGTTTTAATAGGACAATTTCTTATAGACCTATAATTTCCATATCACAACACTGCCTCCTAAAAGATAGGAACATAGAGCGCGGGCCTGCCCTAACAAATATTTATTATATATCCCAAAATATTTCAGGGCAGGCATCCCCCAAAATATTATTTTGTTGTTAAGGACTAATAATCGAACTGTTAGCTATTCGATAGTTGATCTTACTATCACCTTATCTATTTTCATGATCAGAAAGCGGTGTGATAAATCCAATAACCCTCAACTAGGCACAAAAAAAAATGAAATGAATCGAGGAAGTTGTGGTACAAGCTTCACAAGATGCATTTCATTTTTAATAATATTATTTTCTATTTATAGAGCGAATTTAGGCCCCACAAAATACCCATTTAAGCGTTAATACTCAGCTTAGAATTAGAATAGCGTTTGCGATCATTTTCATCCAAGTATATTTTGCGAATTCTAATATTCTTAGGGGTAAGCTCTACATATTCATCTTCTTGGATATACTCAAGCGCTTCTTCTAGGCTGTGCTTTTTTGGTGGGGGTAATCTCACCTTGTCATCGGTACCCGAAGCACGTACATTGGTTAGTTTTTTAGTCCTTGTAACATTTATGACCAAGTCTCCCGACTTGCTGTGTTCACCTATAACTTGTCCCATATATACATCTTCACCAGGGTGGATAAAGAACACCCCGCGGTCTTGCAACTTATCCAGTGCATAAGGGATGCTTTCGCCATCTTCGTGTACGATTAATGAACCATTTATACGCTTAACAATTTCACCTTTATACGCATCAAATTTTAAGAATCGATGAGAGATGACTGCTTCTCCTTGAGTAGCCGTAAGCAAGTCACTTCTCAGACCTATAATACCCCTAGAAGGAATTTGAAATTGCAATAGGGTACGGTTGCCTTTGAGCTCTAAGGATGTCATTTCGCCTTTGCGCTTGGTAACATGATTGATTACTGTACCACTTGATTCTTCTGGCACATCCACATTGAGTACTTCCATAGGTTCACACTTGACTTTATCGATCTCCTTAAGGATTACTTGTGGCTGTCCTACTTGAATCTCATACCCTTCGCGGCGCATCGTTTCGAGCAATACTGAAAGATGGAGTACACCACGTCCAAATACAATAAATTTATCAGCACTATCCGTTTCTTCCAGACGCATAGCGAGGTTTTTTTCAAGTTCTTTTTCCAGGCGATCTTTGATGTGACGCGATGTCACAAACTTGCCTTCTTTACCAAAGAAAGGTGAATCATTGATCGTGAATAGCATACTCATGGTAGGCTCATCAATACTGATAGGAGGCAATGGCACAGGATTTTCAAAATCGGCAATAGTGTCACCGATATCAAATCCTTCTAGTCCTACTACAGCACATACATCCCCCGCTTCGATCTCGGTGGCTTTTTTTCTCGCCATACCATCGAAGGTATATAATTCTTTAATTTTTGATTTTACAAATCGGCCGTCGCGCTTACACAAGGTGATATTCATTTGTTCCTTGAGCTTGCCGCTATACAATCGACCTATGGCGATACGCCCTACATAGCTGCTAAAATCGAGATTAGTAATTTGCATTTGCAATTTTTCATTGCCCGTAGCAGGAGGCGGAATATTATCGATAATAGAATCTAACAGTGGGGTAATGGAATCAGTTGGATTATTAAAATCTTCACTCATCCAATTATTTTTTGCTGATCCATAAAGCGTAGGAAAATTGAGTTGATCCTCCGTCGCATCTAGCTCATACATAAGCTCAAATACAGCTTCGTGAACAGCTTCAGGGGTACAGTTTTCCTTATCCACTTTATTGATCACAACGATGGGCTTGAGATCGAGCATCAAGGCTTTTTGTAATACGTACCTCGTCTGGGGCATAGGTCCTTCAAATGCATCGACTAACAAAAGTACACCATCAGCCATATTGAGTACACGCTCCACTTCACCGCCAAAGTCGGCGTGACCAGGGGTATCAATGATATTGATTTTATAGTCCTTGTACATTACAGCGGCATTTTTCGCCAAAATGGTGATACCGCGTTCTCTTTCTAGATCATTGTTATCCATAAGTAGTTCACCTACTTCTTGATTGTCTCTAAAAATTTTGCCTGCCATCAGCATCTTATCAACGAGGGTCGTCTTGCCGTGGTCTACGTGAGCGATTATGGCAATATTTCTTATCTTCATCCTAAAAAAATTCTAATTTGGCCGCAAAGGTAGCCTTTTATTGTCTATTAAAGAACCTTTGCAAGTAAATTGTAGTTAATAAGGAGATGAAAACGCTAAGAGAAGAAAAGAATCAGTTGCAGCGCGCCGCTTGGTATCCCATCACATTTGTGGTTATAATATGGGCTATTAAGATCGTGGAAGAGCTTATGGGATTGGATTTCAGCCACTTCGGCATCTATCCCCGCACCCTCGATGGATTGCAGGGATTGCTCACTTATCCACTTATCCACGGAGATGCTCAACAGGTCGAAAAAGGTTTTCAACTTTTTGCCAATTTTGATCATCTTTTGAGTAATTCACTGCCATTATTGGTATTGGGATTTTTTTTAGTGGTGTCCTATCCTCGTGTAAGCTGGCGGGTATTTCTGTTTATTTACTTCATCCCAGGCTTGTTTATTTGGTGTTTTGGAAGACCGTCCTACCACATAGGGGCGAGCGGTGTAGTCTATGGCTTGGCCTTTTTTATCTTCTGGAGCGGAGTCTTTCGCCGTGAGGTTAAGTCATTAGCATTAGCAGGAATTGTAGCGGTATTTTACGGAGGTATGATATGGGGCGTCTTGCCACTGTATGAAGGGGTTTCTTGGGAGGGGCACTTGGCAGGGGCGATGGCAGGCACTTATATGGCCTGGACTTATAGACATACCGATCTTCACAAACCCAAATATTCATGGTCGGATCAGCCTGTACAAAAAGAGCTGATTGAAGAGCCATTTTGGGTCAAGAAACCTGAACCCATCGAAGAGATTTTAGAATCTGCTGACAATAATAATCCATCCACAGAGCTAGAGCGATTAGGTGATTCTATACTCGAAAAAACCGCACCACAGCACAATCAATACAGTGAATTGTTCCAAGAAGATAACAATGAAAAACTAAAAGAAACGCAGGCTAATGAAACTGACAAACCCAAACCTGAATCAAAACAAGAGGACGATTTTTTTACCAAGTACAAATACATCTATATAGAAAAGGGAAAAGAACACAAATCGAATGACAAAAACACCTAATAGCAGACGTGTCAACCATCACAAAAACACTTAAAAAGCAAGCTTCTTTTAGGTCAATTACATAAGGCTAATGATTAGAAATCAATAATAATTTATTTGGGCCTTACCCTGCGGGTCGCTACGTTGCGGGCTACACTTCGTTTCGGTGTGTGGACGTGGCTAGCAGCCACATACAGCCGCCACGCCCACACACTAAACCCTTCACATCGCTAAGGCGTAATTCCGTTCTTATACAACAATATAATAGCCCCCTAACTACATAAGATCACTCTAAATGCACAACCATGTAAGACAGCATTGTCAATGTAACAATAGAATCCTATTCGATACTAAAAATTGCCACTTTTCAACTTCTAATTTTTAGGCGCAATGCCTTCATTTGTGCCTCTCAATATATGATTGTGTTTAGCAATACTTACACCTGCACAATCTTTATTAGCTTTGCCACATAATATTCAATATGCTATGGAAATAATATTATTTTTATGTTCATTTTGTATCCTTGGCTTTCTAGTATTAGCCACCTATGATGGTGCCTATCTTCACTTGTGGAAATATGAATTATTCAATCATAGTGAGAGCAAATTTGAGCATAAAACACATACCATCAGAGCCTTGTTATTTCCCATCATAATCTATCTATTATTCTTGGGTGGTACTGCTCCATTGTTTTATCTCGGTACATTTCTTGCTTGTATAGATCTTATCGTTTTAGGGTTCGATGCTTATGCTGAAACTGACAGCCGAAAATTTATGGGAGGATTGCCGAAGTGGGAATACATAATCCATTTATTTGCCAATGCCTTTCATTTTTCAACAGTAATCTTAGCCATAGGAGCTTGTGTAAATATAGATATAGCCAGCATAAACTACCAGGCCATCAATTATGAAAGCAGTATGGGTAAAGTATTGATATTCATAGTACACAACAGTATCCCTGGCGCAGCATTACTTGCCATTGCTCATCTATTATTAACAACGGATCTAGGAAAAAAATATTGGGCAATGATAAAGAGAACCAAAGCAATAAACTCCTAGCCACTAACTAACTAACTAACCTTAAACCCTGCAAAGTAAAATTAGGAGAACAGCGCAAATGATAAAAATTCCATAGAAATTGTCGATTGTAGTCTGACATGATAAGAATCCAGAACAAAAAAAATGAGTAATAAAACTTTGCTATTCTCGAATGAAATAATCTTTCTATTTTTGCGATTATGCTAACAGCAAAAAAACCTTCGGAGAGTCGCGCCATAATGACTGAAATCGTATTGCCTAATGATACCAATGCGCTTGGCAATTTACGTGGTGGCAAAATATTGCATTGGATGGATATTGCATCGGCTATTGCTGCTGGTCGCCATGCCAATAGAGTAGTTGTGACAGTGAGTGTGGATCAAGTATCCTTCCACAACCCTATAAAGCTAGGTGATGTAATGACCCTTGAGGCGGTGGTCACCAGGGTATTCAATACATCCATAGAGACCTATATTAGTGTATGGGCTGAAAATCTACCTACACAAACTAAGTATGTATGCAATGATGCCTACTACACCTTTGTAGCACTTGATAGCAATAGCAAGCCCACACAAGTAGGTCCGCTGATCCCTGAAACGGAGGAAGAAAAAAGACAGTTCGAAGGCGCACAGCGACGAAGGGAACTCCGACTGTTATTAGCAGGTAAGATCAAGCCTGAGGAGGCCATCGGAATTAGAGATACATTTTTCCCCAACTCTTAGTCATTACCCATGAAGAACAAACTCCAATTGCTAGCTGATAAAAAACTACTGGCCACTAAAGGTGGTGGTGAAGACCGTTTAGCTTCACAGCACAAAAAAGGAAAGCTGAGTGCAAGGGAAAGAATAGATCTGCTACTAGACAAAGATAGCTTCGAGGAAATCGGCATGCTTGTAACACATCGCAGCCATGATTTTGGCCTTGAGAAAGAAAAATATTATGGTGATGGGGTGATCACTGGTTATGGATCAATCAGCGGCAGATTAGTATATGTTTTCAGTCAGGATTTCACAGTGTTTGGCGGCTCCTTGAGCGAAACTCATGCGGAAAAGATATGCAAGATTATGGATCTTGCACTCAAGATGGGTGCTCCTGTAATAGGGCTCAATGATAGTGGTGGTGCAAGAATCCAAGAAGGTGTAGTGAGTTTAGCCGGATATGCCGATATTTTTTATAAAAACACTTTAGCTAGTGGGGTTGTGCCACAGTTTTCGCTGATTCTAGGACCTTGCGCTGGCGGAGCAGTTTATTCACCAGCCATCACAGATTTTATAATGATGGTGGAACACACCTCCTACATGTTTGTTACTGGTCCTAATGTTGTTAAGACTGTGACACACGAAGAGGTGAGCAGTGAAGAGCTTGGTGGTGCACATACCCATGCTTCAAAGTCAGGGGTAACCCATTTCGCGTGTAGTAATGAAGTTGATGCATTTAATACCTTGCGCAAGCTCATCTCATACATACCACAAAATTGTGAAGAGAAAACGCCCTTAATACCTTATCAAATTGGAGATGAAAAACGGACTGCATTAAATTCCATTATTCCCGAAAACCCCAATCAACCTTATGATATACGCGATGTAATAGAAGTGCTAGCCGACCCTGATAGTTTTATAGAGGTACACAAGGAATATGCGCCAAATATTGTAGTTGGTTATATCAGATTAGCTGGCCGTTCTATAGGAGTAGTAGCTAATCAGCCTGCCTATTTAGCGGGCGTATTGGATATACATTCTAGCTGTAAAGCAGCGCGTTTTGTGCGTTTTTGCGATTCCTTTAATATCCCTCTTTTGGTACTTGAAGATGTCCCGGGATTCCTACCAGGCACTGATCAAGAATGGAATGGAATTATCAGTAATGGTGCAAAACTATTGTACGCTTTTTGTGAAGCCACTGTTCCGCGTATTACTGTAATCACACGCAAGGCTTATGGCGGTGCTTATGATGTAATGAATAGCAAACACATAGGCGCCGACTTTAACTATGCCTGGCCAACCGCTGAAATAGCGGTAATGGGAGCTCAGGGTGCTGCTGAAATAATATTTAAAAAAGAGATCGCAGAATCGGCTAATCCAGCAGAAAAATTGAGTGAAAAAGTGGCAGAATATACGGAGAAATTTGCCAATCCTTATCGTGCAGCTGCCAGAGGATTTATTGATGAAGTTATCGATCCTTCTGATACTAGGATCAAGTTGATCAAAGCCTATAAGATGCTAGAAAATAAAGTCGCCAACTTACCACATAAAAAACATGGGAATATTCCATTGTAGGCAAATCACATATAATTGTGTTGCATAAGGTATTCAATGGCGAAACTTTAAGCAATAAAATGGAGAAAATGATATTTAGGCTATAAGCAGATAATGGTCAATTTCCCAATATCAAAAATCACAAGAAATAATAATGAGAAATTTGTGCTAGCAAGGGCAAATAATCAAGAAACTGTAACAAAAAAAAGCCTGCCGCTATGCGACAGGCTTCAATTGCTGAAAAATAGTGGCGTAAGGCGGGCTCGAACCGCCGACCTCAGGGTTATGAATCCTGTGCTCTAACCACCTGAGCTACC
>CAYZQX010000229.1:0-7069 GCA_964480615.1 uncultured Chitinophagales bacterium
TACAAGACCGAAACGCAGTGGAGCCTGGAGCAGCCCGGGCCTGTAAGGCATCGCCATAATCGCTTAATTAAAAGTTATTGGGCAAGCCCTAATTAGGAACACCTATATTACGCATCTACTAATTCAAGATGGATTAAATTTGCCCTTTATAAAAAATGTCCTATATTGTTTCCAAATTGCAATTTTACTCTAGGCGGATAGGAAATTTCAAATTGACTTATAAAGAAAGCAGGAATGTTAAAAGCCATAATAGTAGATGATGAATACAGTACGCGGCGGCTACTGGAGAAATTAATAACTGATCATTGTTCGGATGTAGCGGTTGTAGCTTCCGCTGATTCAGTCCCTAAGGCTGTTCAATCCATTCATACCTACAAACCCGACATGGTATTTCTCGATATCAATATGCCTATTTACAATGGGTTCCAAGTATTTGATTTTATCGAAGAAATAGATTTTGATATAATTTTTGTGACGGCAAGTGACGCATTTATGAAAGAAGCATTTGAGGTGGGTGCAGTACACTACTTAGTGAAACCCATTGATATTGATCAACTATTGCACGCTATTGATCGAGTCCGTCGAATCAGGAATCCAGAATCAATATTAGCTAGAGTCCAAATAGAGGGCAAACCAATTGCAAGTAAAACTAAAAAAACAATTATCATTGAGCAAAATGGGTTGACAAAAATCCTAAACTTATCAGATATCGTATATGTAGAAGGTGAAGGATCTTATTCAAAATTTAACTTTATTAAGGACCTGCCTATGATGCCAAGCAAATCATTGAAATTTTATGAAGACAATGGCCTATCACAAGATAATGGATTCTATAGGATACATAAGTCATATCTGGTGAACATTAACTATGTGAGTGAGATACAAAACAACAAGCTAGCTGTCCTCCAAAATGGAATGGAGTTGCCAATCGCTAGAGAGAGAACCAATGGGTTTAGAGAATTTCTCAATGAATACCTAAGATGAAATATTCTTTCATAGTTCAATTACAATAAGGAATATAAAATCTATTTTAATGAGCTTTATTCACACATTACTAATTAATCTATATTATGACAAAAAACACAACTACACAAGCTGTCAAATAAAACATACATACATAAATCTGCTTCTAATTTATACTATACTCAATAGCACAATATTATACAGTCAATCAATTGCCTACAAGCAATATAGCAATAATGAAGGGCTTATCTCTAATACTGTATATGATATAATTGAAGACGATTTTGGCTATATGTGGTTTTGCACTAATTCAGGACTAGTGAGATTTGATGGGGGCCAATTTAATACCTACCTACCACCTTCAGGTGCTGGCAAAGCTGGTGGCGGACTAAAAAAAGACGCCAAAGGAAATATATGGTACAACGACTTTACAGGACAGGTCATTTCGCTCAATGATAATCGAACATCTTTATCCATTTTTAAACCTATTCAAAATCTAAAGTTTAGCAATATTGCTTTATTCGATTTTGATAAAACATCGACCTATCTATATGCAAGAGATGATAAAGCTGGAATTTTCAAAATCAATATCAACAATTCAACAATCATTAACAAAGTTAAAACTGGCATTTATACTAAATATTTGAATGTTATAGATGAAAAAATAATAACACCAGATATGAGATACAACCAATTTACATTATATGATTGTGAGGACTTAAAATATATCGATTGTATAGCTTATCCTGATTCCACTTATGATCCCAAAATAATATTTACGCCTTATAGCTCTGATGATTTCTTTATCACTAGTTTTGAAACAAAACAAAAAACCTCGAAACTCTACCACTATACAAAAAATGGTGAATGGGTGCAATCAATACTCCAAGACAAAATAGACAGTTTAAAAATAAAAGAAATTGATGTAGTTGCTTTCGAGAAAAATTTATATTGGATTGGAACGAACGACGGTATGTATATATTCAAAAAAAATACATCTGACCAGATCATTCTTATTGATAAATTATTCGATAATACCCAAATCACCAGATTATATAAAGATAAAGAAGACAATATCTGGATCGCTACTATATCCAAAGGCATTTACTATATTCCTGAATTAGCAATGCGTCAAATTCCTATTGCAAGTTATGCCCCTACACTCAGCGAAGATCAAGTCTATCGAATAATTAAGGACAATAATGACCAAATATATTTTGTTCACAAATACGATAAAACAATATTTAAAATGAATCCCACAAATTATGAGATATCTAAGTGGGCATCCCCTAATGTTTCGGACAATTCAGCGACAGTCAATAATTTAAAATACATAGAAGCCACTGAGCAGATTGCATTGTGTTCAGATGACTTATACCTCTTTAATAAGGATGGAATCCTCACTCATCAAGCAGTAACTAGTAGAAACATTATTGAGACTCCCTATGGCAATGTATTTCTGAGAGGAGGATTAGTAATGATAGAATTTTTTAATGAAAATAAAAAACATCTATTTCACTCTAATATTAGCAAAGAAGATTTTTGGAGAGAGCGCGGAACCACTGCTGGATATGACACTAAAAGAGATAGGCTATGGATAGGCTTTAATAATGGTCTAACTTACTTTCAAAACAATCAGAAAAAAACAATTCTACACTATGGGGAACCTATACAAGCACAATCAGTGCAATACAATGCCTATCAGGATTTACTATATGTAGTCACTCCTTCGGAGGGTATATATATGATAAAAGACACTGTCATTATTGATCATATTAACAAAGACTTGGGCATAATAAATGAAAACATTCTTGACATTGTTGTCAATGACAAAGATATATGGATCGCTACCGAAAAATCATTACAAAATTACGACATCATAAACTGCGAGTGGAAAAATATTCTGCGTGGTAATGGATTCTTTAATGCAAACATTACTGACTTTATAATTGCCGATAAAAACATAATTCTTGCAACTAATGAGGGATTAAAGATGATCGAATCGGATTCATTCAACCTAACAATTCCAAAACCAAAAATATTAATTACTGCATTAAATGGTTTGAATACCACAACCACACATGCTCAGTTATCCTATGTATATGATCCTAATAAAATTAGCAGATTTGACTTTAACTCCATCTGTTATAAATGCCAAAATGAATTTAGTTATAGATATGAATTAACAGGACAAAGTCATAACTGGGGGTTATCACAATTACTGCCTATATTCCATACTTACAACTACGTAAATATGGATTCCCTACTGAGTAAAAACACTAACTTTGCAATCTTTTCTCCATTGAATGTGGGCCATTATACATTTAAAGTTTGGTCCATCAACCAGCTAGGTGAGGAAAGTATTAATCCTGCAACTGTCAACATTGAGATCAGAATTAATTGGCTAAGCTATTTGCCTACTTTGATAATTACACTCTTAATATTTTTTTTCATCTTGGGATTATATATTTTTAATCAGCTTAAAGAAAATCAACTTGCGCTAAAAAATAAAGAACTAGAATCTAACTGGCTAACAACACGACTGCAAGCGCTCAATGCCCAAATGAATCCTCACTTTGCAGGCAATGCGCTCACCTCTATTCAAGAACTAATTCTATTCAAGGAAAATGAAAAGGCCAATAAATACCTCATTAAGTTCTCCAGACTTATGCGACAAATTTTTGATATGTCTATACAAAACAAGATTTTATTGAGTGAAGAAATAACGGCCCTAGAAAATTACATCTCATTAGAAGCATTGCGGTTTCAAGATAATTTTGAATACACTATTGAAGTCAGTCAGCTAATGGATGTAAAAGCAATTTACATACCTCCAGTAATGATTCAACCTTTCGTCGAAAACGCGATAAGACACGGACTATTTCATAAGATAGATGGAATGAGAAAGCTTACCATTAAGTTCGAATTGCATGACATTAATTTATTAGTATGTCAAGTTATTGACAATGGGATTGGTAGAGCCGCCAGCGGAGCTATAAATAAGATAAGTAAAAACTATACTAACTCCACCGCTAATATTATGCAACGCATCGAAATACTCAACACACAAAATGCAATAAAATCATCTAAGGAACAAAAAGATTATATTAAAGTTGAATACAAAGACTTAATACTAGACGATAATGGCAATGAAGTTATGGGTACAATTGTCGAAATATCAATTATTGTTTAACGATTCTCTTACTATTCATTGCTTATTTCGACTAACCGACAACATTCCTAAACATCAGTCATCAGTTTACTAAAATATCTATCCTAAAAAACACAAAATAATCAACCATAAGTTTTTAATATTTTAACGACATAATAATGTGATGCCTACAATAAAATGAATAGCAAAGCATTAGGATCAATTAGATGAATTTTTTTATGGCGATGCCTGCCCTTCGGCTGAGCTCAGGGACCGGCCCGGGCTATACAGGGCTTTCTGATTTTATTAGTTTTTTAAAGGCCATCAGAATCTTCGCAAGCTCGATTTGCTGACGCTACGGTACTGGTCTAACGGGTTATATGACATTAGATTATCCACTAGCAACAAGAACCCGCAAGCCCAGTACAAACCCTTCCTATCCCTATCGCTGGCTGCCCGATTTACGAGGCACGATTTTCGATTTACAATAATGAATTTTTATAACAAGAGATTTTAGTCAGATGTCTAGCACATATAAAAACGATACCCAATTTTTGGATTTACAAAACTAATGGTTGTTATAGGAACTACATAAAGTCCAGCCTCCAATGTCTTGTGTCCCCTGTCCATTATTTAGTATCAGGTGTCAAACATCCAGCATACACTCAAATAATACAATTCGAGCAAGTGCATGCACATGCAATCATAGTTTCATGACTAAAATTAATCCGCTAATTATCATCCATTGAAATTATTAATGACATGCTCAATTTTATTCCCTATCAATAATTTGCTAAATTTGCGGTTCATATTAATACATGTCTGATCCTATACACCATGAATGTGGTATTGCATTTGTTAGGTTGTTAAAGCCACTTTCTTATTATCAAGAAAAATATGGCACTGCATTTTATGGCTTAAATAAGCTCTACCTGTTGATGGAAAAGCAGCACAATCGCGGGCAGGACGGTGCTGGGATAGCAACAATAAAGCTAGGTTCACCGCCTGGATCTAAATACATAGATCGGGTACGCAGCACGGACGCTCAGCCATTAAAGCAAATTTTCGACTTGGTATTTAGCAAGGCCGATTCCGTGCAGCGGGAAAACAAAACCTTGTTTTCAGATACCGAATGGCTCAAAAAAAATGTTTTGTTTGCTGGAGAAGTACTTATGGGACACCTTCGCTATGCGACCCATGGTAGCAAAATAATGGAATATTGCCACCCAGTATATAGAGCGAATAACTGGATCACGCGAAACTTATTGATGGCTGGCAATTTCAATCTCACGAATACAGATGAACTTTTTGAACTATTGATCGACCTAGGCCAGCATCCCAAGGAAAAATCTGACACGGTAACCATCCTCGAAAAATTTGGACATTTCTTAGATATGAATGTCGAAGATTTATTTGCTAAATTTCACAAGCAAGGTCTTACTAATAGGGAGATTACTGATAAAGTATCCACTGATCTCGATTTATTAAAAATTATTACCAAGTCCACTGAGGAATTTGATGGTGGCTATGCAATGCTAGGTATGTGCGGGCATGGCGACAGCTTTCTCATAAGAGATCCTAATGGCATAAGACCAGCTTTTTATTATATTGATGATGAAGTGGTTATTGCGGCAAGTGAAAGGCCTGCTATACAAACTGCTTTTAACCTCACGTCGGATAAAATTAAAGAATTAAATCCTGGGCAAGCCCTTATCGTAAAAAAAGATGGGTCTATAACCATCGAATACTTTACCACGCCTAAGGAAAAGAAATCTTGCTCCTTTGAAAGAATATATTTCTCTCGAGGAACGGATGTAGATATATATACCGAAAGGAAAAATCTAGGGCACCAGCTTACAAGCAAAGTGTTAAAGTCCATCAATTATGATGTTACTAATACAGTCTTTTCATTCATCCCCAATACCGCTGAAATATGTTTCTATGGCCTTATCAAAGGGATGGAAGACAGCCTACAAAAACAGAAGATAAATTGGATTAAAACTAACTATAACAAAGGGAATGATCAAGAGTTAGAACGCATACTCGCCATCAGACCTAGGGTGGAAAAAATAGCCATTAAGGATGCAAAACTTAGGACTTTTATAACCGGTGAAGAGTCGAGAGATGAGCTTGTATCACATGTGTATGACATAACCTATGGCACTGTAAATCAAGGTAAGGATAACCTTGTAGTCATTGATGATTCCATCGTAAGAGGCACTACACTAAAAAAAAGCATATTGTCTATCTTAGATCGATTAGAACCCAAAAAAATAATTGTAGTATCCTCCGCCCCACAAATACGCTATCCCGACTGCTATGGAATTGATATGAGTATTATACAAGATTTCATTGCATTCAATGCGATGATCGCACTCACTAAGGAAAGGAATAACGAAGCACTTATCATGCAAGTATATAATGAGTGTATTCTCGAAAACCAAAAACCGAGCAATCACATAACCAATAAAGTAAAGCAACTTTACGATCAATTCACCGATGAAGAAATAAGTGACAAGATTGCTGAATTAGTCAGACCCAAACATATAAAAGCTGAAGTTGAAGTCATATTTCAATCAGTGGATGGGCTTCATAAAGCTTGCCCTAATCACACCGGTGATTGGTATTTTACTGGCACCTACCCCACCCCTGGTGGTTATAAAGTTGTCAATCGTTCATTTATCAATTATATTGAAGGGAAGTACGAAAGGTCCTACTAATTGCTATCCTATGCTAAGTCCATCCGTTCAATATGGCACTTGTATTTATTCTTTTTGCAATAGCAACTTATATCAGTATTTAGGGTTTGCTAAATAACTCATAAGAATGCGATAATGGCGATGCCTACGGCCCAGGCTCTTCGCTTATACTCCTCGCTCCTGCGTCGCTGTGGGGTAACCGCTTCGATCCTTATCGCAAATACACTTGAAAGAGCACTATTCAAGAGATCACATA
>CAYZQX010000230.1:0-7031 GCA_964480615.1 uncultured Chitinophagales bacterium
TACAACTTGAAGTAGCACTATATAAGAGATCACATTGCATATATATGATGCAAGCATTTTTACGGAAACCCAAAAAAATTTGTGAATATCCTATGCACTTGTAATGGCTAGAACCTATTACAATAAAAGATTTCAGAGTTATTTAGCAAGCCCAAAGATACATATAAGTATTTGTATTAACTTATGACAAGGCACTACTTACCTCCAGCTTCAAATTCTTAAACTCAATGGTAATATTCTGATTGCCATTAATTTGACCTAGGATGACTTCAGATTGATCTCCTGAAAATATGACAGAATTGACTACATTCACTCTATTCATTAATGAATCCTGAAAAATAAATTCGTTCCAAACCAAACTTCTATTACTCTTATTCTCAACACACACAACATATTCATTCTTAATGATTTTGACTTCAATTTCAACACCATCAAACACTAATCTTTGACCAATCGTCCGATATTCATAAACAAAATCATCCAATAGAAGTCTTTTCACTAGATAATCCACATTACAGTAGGGATTCACTTCATAACATACATAATTGGAATAAGTCATACTAAGCCAATTTCTCAACCAAGAAGCATTCTTAAAGGCATTGTCTATTTTAGCTTTTAATAAGGGATATACACTAAAATCACCTGACTTAGCATAGTCAACTAAATATGATTCGTTTTTGTGAAATTTTTCACTAATAATCTGTGCTGACTTTGAAAATGCAATACTGCACTTTTCAAAGTGTAACAACACCCACAACTCAAACGAAATACTTGAAAAAGCAATATTGATATTGTGGACTTTTGCCAGTTCGAATGCTTCCTTATGTTTCGTATAACCATCCTTATCAAAGACTACCCATAATTCATCATAATAATTTTTTCGTTCTATAGCTACATTTATTAAGCCCAAAGCATCAGTCTTTGGATATTTATCAGCTTTGTTATTTTTGTCTGGATACACCGTTATTGCAAATGGATAATTTTCCTCATCTTCCATTATTTCATTGAGCTTTTCAAAGTATAATGGCTCAGTATTACTTCCTTCACAAGCAATAAAAATGCTTAGAGGTGATATTCTTTTTTTTGCCATAGACTATTCATATATAAATTCAACTTCTTTGATCTTTGGATTGCCCCCAAATTTCCCAGTTCTATACCATAATTCAAAGTTGGTACTATCCCTTACACCTTCAAATTCATTAGTACAATATAATTCTGAAACGCCAAACTTATTCTTTTGGGTAAACCATATTTGATCTTTTCTAAAAACCTCATTATCTAGGAGTGTTACTTCATGTGTTGCAAAAATCAACTGTGCATTTTTTGGATTAGAAAATTTGCTATTAAAAAGTCTAATCAAAAACTTACATAAGCTAGGGTGCAAGCTATTATCCAATTCATCAAAAACAATCACACCGCCAGTTTCTAATACTTGAAGTATTTTGCCTCCTAATGCAAACAATACTTTAGTGCCTACGGATTCTTTGCGATCAAAATCAAATTCCATTATTCCAACTTCCTTACCACCATCAAAGAGTTTATGATATGAATATGTCCTTACTCTATTATTATCATAAAACTTATCTACAATATCAGCTGGCACTTCATTTGGTAATTTAAAATCTTCTTTATTCAGTTCCCTAGAGTTTATACTTTCTATTCTTGTATCCGATATCCTTATGAGCTTACTCAATCTTTTTTTTAATTTTTCATTTTCAGATTGAGCAATAAAATTAGCAATTTCGGTTGATAATTCTGAAATACTGTACTGGTCATACGCATTCCATACATTAATTCCAGTGAAATACTTAAAAATTGGTGTGAGTTGTTCGTGTGGAGTATCTACTCCAAATTTTGAAAGATATAGTTGATTTTTAAAAATCTTTTTTGGGATTCTTTTATCTATCAGATTTTTTCCAAGCTCAATTGTATCATAATCCGAATCATTAGAAACAGTTCTTATAAACAAATTTGACACTTGACCTTTAGGAGAAAAATCTAATTTTTCAAAACCTATGTTTTGTTTGTTATATGAAAATTCATAATCATATTTAATAGAATCAAGAATAAACGAAATTTTAAATTTTATAGGTGCATCTTGCGAGTTAATATCTAGTTCAAATGGCTCGTAATATTTAATTTCTTGTTTGTCAAATTTGAACTTAGCTGAGTTTTGAATTAACCAAGTACACGCCAGGAAAGCTTTGATAAAATTACTCTTACCACTTGCGTTCGCGCCATATACAACTGCCGTTTTTAGCAAGGAAATTCTGTTACCTGAATTCAATTCTAAGTCGAAAGTATTATCCGTTTTAGATTTTATAGAATCTGTACGCAATGTAAATTCGGTTTGGTCTTTAAAGGACCTAAAATTATTGAAAGCAAAATCTACTACCATACTAATTGAGGCTAAATTTGAAACAAATATACATAAAATAGACTTATAATGCAATTATTCCTATTTAATTGCTAAAGAATTTGAAAAATATATTCTTTTTGAGCGAGGTATTAGTATCCATTACAGGGAAAGCCTATGCAATGGACTTACTCCATAAAGGAAACTAAAAAAAATCAATCTTTGTGAAGAGCTAACCAATGTCAATAATTTATTATTCCATTACAAAACAATCGATCTATTAACATGTCGCTCACTGGATCCTTGTTATGAACTAGGCTCTAGGTCTTGCTGTACATATTCGTGCTAGGGATACGGAGGGTTTAGTGTGGGCGGGCGGCGGCTGTATGGGGCTGTTAGCCGCCCGCCCACACCGGAGCGATAGCGGAGCCCGGAGCAGCCCGACCCCTGTCAGCAATAGCAGTAATAAGCACCTAATGCAGTGAGATCATCAGGACATTGCTATGAGGTGATTATATTCCTCAATGGTGATTGCTGACAGGGGTAGCACCCAAAGAAAAGATAACTGAATATATCTTACTAACACGCTGCTTTTAATCGCTTATGAAGCAATTTGTTGCCTAGCTATCTTTTTTAAAAACTTAATAATGCTGATCGTCAATTCCTATGAATAATGCTCTGACATCCATTTCATCTTCTTGGCACGACGAGCACTGTATCTGATAAATGCATAGATCAACACTAGGAGGATCGGCAACAAGAATACAACAAACTTAAAAGCGCTCTTGCCGCTATCGCTGAGTTCTTTACTGAGTGGTCTGGAGGTTACTACCTTAGTCCTAAGTTCATTGAGTCCAGTGTCATCACTCAACCAGTCAACAGCATTGATCATCAGATTGATATTATCAGCCGACTGATTCATTTGTTGCTGACCAGTTCCATTGACTGCAAAATCGCCATCGCCGATGACCACCATTTTAAAGGGGTTGCCACTGACTGTTTTTCCTTCTAGCGCACCACCTAGCACGAGATTGCTCTGTGTAAAATCGCTATTAGTCCATTGTTTTTGCACATCAATCATGGTTGGAAGTGGCACTGCTGCCGCCTTATCCGATGTGTAGAGCAATGGTGTAAATGTATTAGCAGCACCAGTGGTCGCATTAAAAGCCATGGAACAGGCGAAGGGTAAATTCACTGACTCAATCCCTTTCGTTACAGGATGGTCACCAAATTTTTGAATGGTAGGGATATAGGGCATGGGAATCTGTCGGGTGGTCATAAAAAAGCCCATTTGCTGTTGTATTCCCACATTGCCACATTTAGCATCGGCGATCATGGCCTCCACCACATCGATACCTAGAGTGGCGAGCCAAGATTCTAGTCCAGTATTCGTCGCATTTGCCATCGCGGTGCTAAGGTCGGCATCCACCTTGTCCAAGGCTACATAGATACCTTTACCAGCATTGGCAAAGGCTTGTAATGAAGCCATATCACTGGCATTGATGCTATCCTTAGGCGCGACCATAAGGAGGGTCTTGTATTTAGTTATCAATGCGGTATCGCTAAGTTGTGCTGGCACTACATCATAGAGTATACTGAGCTGCTGCATGGCCTGTGGCAACTCATTGATAGCGGGCTCACCATGTCCTTGTATAAATCCGAGCTTAGGTTTGTTTGACACGCTTATCTTCTTGATGGTGGAAGACAAGAGATATTCTACTGGCGAATCAGGTGGGATGAGTGGCAAGATTTCTTTCTTGTCCTTGTAGAGCATCTGAGCGCCCAAATATACGTTCTTAGTCACCATACGGTCACCCTCGCGGAAAGGCTGCGGGTTAGGTCTTATGCCTGATTCCATAGCCTGCTTTTCGATGTCCTCTGACTCATTAGGATTGAGGAGTTCATACTTTATAAGCCCATTGCTCCTGGTGGCATATTCCACTAAACTCTCCTTAAAACGATTGCGCGCCTCATCAATAGCAGGTGACAATCCTTCGCTAAAATAGGCTTTGATAGTGAGTGGCTCTTCTAATGAGCTCAATATATCTTTGGTCGCTTTGCTCAGCGTGTATTGCTTGTCCTGGGTGAGATCCAGTCGCATAAACAATCGGCTAGCCAAGAAATTGACCAGCAATAGGATACCTATGATGAGCAGTAAGCGGGTGAGTAATTTTGATTTAGTGAGCATGATAAATTTATTGTTTATTACAGTTCCGTGGGTTAATTAGCTGTTTGATATAAGAATTTGGTCATTGCATTCATTGCAAAAAAAATAGAGGATGAAATTTGATGGTCGCTTAATCATTGACATTTCTTTTAGCTAATATGTATTCACACCCAAATAATCCAATCAGCGTAATACTCAGGAAATAAATAATGTCCTTAGTATCCAATACACCACGAGAGATGGAATCAAAGTGGCGATAAACATAGAGGTAATGAAACAGTGATCCAAAAAAGCCTTTGAATGTATTACCTAGCAAGCCAAAAAGGATGTGAAAAAATACTCCTATTACAAGACTCAATAGAAAGGCCACAATCTGATTATTGGTGATGCTACTGCAAAACAAGCCGATACCTATATAAGCCGATGCTAGGAGCATTAACCCTATATAGCCACATATCACCGACCCATGATCTACTGGGCCTAAATAAGCGACGCCAAAGTAAAATGGAAGGCTAAACAAAAGGGTAATACCTACTAACAATATGCAGGACAAATACTTGCCGAATATGAGCTCCCAATTCGTGATAGGCTTAGACAATAAGAATTCCAATGTGCCTGATTTTTTTTCCTCTGCAAACATTTTCATAGTTAAGGCCGGAATGAAAAAAAACAGTGTCCAATAACATATCTCAAAAAATGGTCTTATACTTGCTTGATTCGTAAAAAACACATCCCCATTGCCATATAACCAAGTAAAAAAACCACTGAATCCCAAAAATATGAGCATCAATATATAGGCTGTAAAGCTATCGAAAAATGTAACCAATTCTTTCTTAGCTATGATCCAAATATTTTTCATTTATTAAATAATTATTTTTTTATGATTTATAAATATCGTTAATATTAATTTTAATTATAACTTTTCATACTTGTCAATTTCACAATTTCATCACTACAATAAACTCACTAAGAATATATTCCTAGTCACTATTCACTTAAAGTCCTTGTGTTGTAGTGGATGAGCCTGTATGAACTACAAATCTGAAGTTATTAGTTAATTGTCACATTGCGGAATACATCCTCAAGATCCCTTTCTATAGGACTCATTTCCATCAGTATCCAGTCATTATTTTTGCATAATTCAAATACCGCACGGCGTGAGCTATAGCCTATCTTACTTTCGATCAGGAATTTATGCTGATCACGTATAGGTTCTATAAGATCTATTGTATCGATGGTTCTAAGCGCATCATAGATGATTTGCTGACTAGGACCATCTATGGCTATTTTGCTAACCTCTTTGCCACTAGACTGACGGCGCAGCTCTTCAGGCGTTCCATTCGCTACAATCTTGCCATCGTTGATAATCATAATGCGGTCGCAAGTTTGCTCCACCTCAGGTAATATATGGGTGCTCAATAATACCGTTTTTTGTGAGCCTATATGTCTTATAAGCTCTCTAATTTCCACTATCTGATTGGGGTCTAATCCAGTGGTAGGTTCATCGAGTATCAGTATCTCAGGATCATGGATAAGCGCTTGTGCTAATCCCACCCTTTGGCGATATCCTTTCGATAGTTCACCTATAACTTTATGCTTCTCCTTATCTAAGCCAGTAAGCCTCACCATCTCCCTAACTCTACTGGAAATATTAGTCCCCGATACACCTTGTAATGCTGCAGCAAAAGCGAGGTATTCGATCACTGGCATATCCAAATAGAGTGGGTTGTGTTCAGGCAAATATCCAATGCGTTTTTTTATCTCCTGCTGATGATTATGAATGGAATAATCACCTACAAATACCTCGCCTTGACTAGGTGCTAGAAAGCAAGTGATAATTTTCATAGTTGTAGTTTTACCAGCACCATTGGGTCCTAGAAAGCCCAGTATCTCACCAGTTTTAACGGAAAAAGAAACATTGTCCACGGCTTTCTGTGTGCCATAAGTTTTTGTTATTTGCTCTACTCTAATATCCATTGTGATTTATTAAGCTATAAAATGAGGTCAAAGTTATGAAATGGTTTTATCATGCGTACTTTTAAGGAATGTAAAAAAATATTAAAAAAATACGCGATCGAAAAGCGATACTTGCTGAATCACTGGACCCGCAATAGCAGCGCATCATTAGAAATTTTTTACCATAAAATGCAATTGCAAAAACATCAAACTTAAAACAACCATCTAAGGTCAATAGCGAATGCTATTAAACTACTTATTCATCACTAGTGCGATGCCTCCGGCCCGGGCTATGCGGGGCTTCGCTGACGCTCCGGTGTTGTGGTGGCGGGCTTTCGGCTATATTAATTCAAAGCAATTGAAAGCCCGCCACCACAACACAAACCCCTACTATCCCTATCGCTTTTTATCGATTTACGATAAACGATTTAGGATTTACGATCCTGAATTTTGTTGCAGGAACTAGTCAAAGTCTAGTGGCTAGTGTCCAGTCAAAGCGATTTACGATTACCGATTTAGGATTTACGATATGTGCATGCCTAAAATAGCTTG
>CAYZQX010000231.1:0-7011 GCA_964480615.1 uncultured Chitinophagales bacterium
CATTCGTAGTATCAGAAGCTATAGGTCGATTGAACTGGCTAAATAAATAATCTGATTGTCCTTGTAAATATGGCATGAGAACTAGGAAATAAATCAGGACAGAAAAAAGATGTTTCATAAGATAATGAATGAGCAGTATTGAGTAAAAAAATAAGTTTTAGGTAAGTGGATCAAATATAATTCATTATTATCATATCGCCCTATTTCTATAATTTCTCCATTTATAAGTCAATAATGCTGAAACTATATACATAAGCTTTATATATGGGTTAATAACTTTATTACTAGTGCTATGCGATAGGGATATGAAAGGTTTAGTCATATTCATAGGCTGGCACTAGCTGGCCTATGAATAAGACCGAAGCGATAGCGTAGCCTGCAATAGCCCGGGCCGGAGGCATCGCCCAAATTACATTTATATCGAATATTGTTTGCCAGTTTATCTATGTCCATTTTTCTTTTTCTAAGATGCGAAACAAATATAAAGTCATTCACCATTGATTAGCAAAGTATCGAATACCATAAAATTACCGTTTTTACCCTTAATGACTTTATATATATTTGTAATGTAGTGATCCACTATAAGATCGCATCACCATGAAAAAAAAAGCACCATTGCTATTATTATGAGCAATGGTGCCAGAAATTATTGTCTTACTGCCTTTTAGGCACAATATTAAGTATAGAAAAAAGGAATCCTATTAGCCTTTGATTTCCTTATTAAAAGCAAGGTGGATTAAACTAGAGAGAGAGCAAGAATCCGATGGTAAAATTTGAATCCCAATCGAATACAAACTGCTGACAACCTGTAGCATCCGCAATGGCTTGATAGATATTGACTCCTGCTTTGGTTTTTGCATCAGACTCATTGGCATAGCCAGCTGGTGGATTGAGTACTGTAAATCGCTCTTTGCCAGCTCTAATGGATTTAGCCATAGTGAATGGCACTCCACCTATGATGAAGCAAGTCTTGCGTTTATCAGTCGGTATTTGTTTGGATTTAGCTAATACATCAGCATATACGACAGCATCATCCATACCATTTTGAAAATATTTTGCGCCATAAGATTCTAAAGCCTTAATATTTCCATTTTCGATCCAAGATATTTTCGTATTACCTGATCCTATATCGATTACAAATGATTCATTGATATAGGCTTTCGGTTGTACACAACGCAGGGCATAACTACCTTCTTCAGCAGCAGTTACTGCATTGACCACATAACCCATCGACTTGAGTTGCTCGATTATTTTCTTAGTCATATCCACTTTTTGAGCACCCGATGATATTACAAAGTGTATATCTTTAGCAGGCACACCAAAACTCAGCATATCAGAAATATAGGCTTTCAATCCCTTGCGTATATCATCATCAGTAGCTAATTTTTCATATACTAATGAAGTGCCATAATCGGCTTTTTCAAGCTTCCAGTTTTTAGCTGGATCCACCTTTATAATAAAAGAATTGAACCCGCTCGCACCTAGCTCTACTACACCTTTTAGCTTGCCTGTTGTAGGTGTAGGTGGTGAGAAATTAAAAGGTATTTTGGTAAAATCTTTGGCTTTAGGAATTGCAGTAGCAGCAGCGGTACTGCCGCTTGCAGCAGTATTGCCACTGGAAGTGCTTGTGCTGCCATTAGCCTGTCCAGTACTACTTGTGGTCGTAGTGGTTTCAGTGCTTGCTGTACCAAATTGTTCTTTTAACTTAGGTTGGCACATTTTAAACAAAATAAAAACTGCTCCTATGATTACTGCTGTAATCAAAAGCTTAGAGAAAGTGGTGAGTCTGCCCATCTATATTAATCATTTAATTGACTACAATATTAATAATAATTTTGGATTACACCTAAAAGTAATCGGTGTTTTACTAGTTGAACTTGCGTATAGCTTCTATTAATCCGATGAACATCGCAATGATAAAATTAGTACCCAAAAAGAAGAGGGCGAATATTAATAACCACCTTTTTGTTAGCCCCATTGCCTTTATTCTTTTGTGATAACAATACATCCCTAGTGCCGCTATTAAGATCGTGTTGTAAAGGATGATCTGTGATAGCCATAGTTCGGAGATAGGGAATAAGCAAGTGATAATACTCGGTAGCCAACCCAAGTGTAAGATTAACCATAAGGTGGTAAAATGATTGATGTGATCGGACTTATAAGGGCTAAATAGCTTTATTATCAATAAGTAAATAAAGTAGGGAATGAATATAATTAAAAGGGTTTCGAGAAAGATCATAGGCCGGCTAATTTGCACGTGCATAAGCACCTCCCATAACCAACTAATGGGTATGGCTAGTAGGATCATCATTAGCCCTATCAAAACTATGTATTTCAATCTAAACCCCTGATGAATAGGAGGCTCACACTCACATTTTATTGTCTTGTATTCCTTAGCTGGAATTATAAAAAAACGATTATAAGATATGACCTTATACAGTTGATCTACAACCCAAAATAGAGGTTTAAAAAATAGCAATTTTCCTAACCAATTATATTGGCGATGAACTAATAATCTAATTGCCTGAGCGCCATAATGTACTTCCTTGCTTTGAGGATCAATAAGTGCTAATTCTACTCTAAAACGTTCTATATCCACGAGGGATAACAGATCGGTAGATATGGATTGAATGGTGTACAACTGGCTCTTATTAATAATCCCAATTGCGGATAACAACTTGGTAATAAATATACAAAATCGACAATGTCCATCGTATAATAATAGTAGTTTTTCACCTTGGTTATGACACTGCATATTTTATTATAATGGTAGATTTGAATTAAATAAGATGGACAAAATAATGTAAATTGCAGATATATTATAAAATGGTCAGTACACAGAAAATGAATATTGAGGAAATTTACACCTTATTAGAGGGTGTAAAAGATCCTGAAATACCGGTAATTTCGGTTATAGAAATGGGTATCCTTCGATCAGTCGTGATCGATAATGATCGAATAGAGGTAGTGATAACACCCACCTTTACTGGCTGTCCTGCCTTAGATCATATTAGAGATGAAGTCAAAACCATATTATTGAAAAATGCTGGTTATGAGGAGGTCAATGTGGCTGTAAATTTCGATGATCCCTGGACAAGCAATTTGATTACACCGAGCGGCTTGGAGAAGTTAGCCTCATTTGGGCTAGCCCCTCCTAATAAGCTGAGTACCGAGATGAAAATTTCAATGCTAGAGCATATAAGATGCCCCCAGTGTAACAGCGAGAATACATCACTGCAAAATATGTTTGGCCCCACCTTGTGCAGGAGTATCCATTTATGTCACAATTGTGGTGAATCTTTCGAGGCTTTCAAGCCTATATAGGATACACTAATTAGGAGAAATGGCAGAGAATATTATAACCTTTAAACAAGAAATTTCAACTGATTGATTCCTATTTTTTTAGCGCTGTTATCTTTTCTTTCAGCAATATAGTTTCCTTGGGATCCATACCAGATTCTTTAGCGATAGCTATCGCTTTATCAGCTATATTTAATGCCCTGGTATAATCGCCTGATTTCATGAGCAATGCTGCATAGCTATCCATATTGTAGTAATTCGATTCTAAACCGATAGACATTTCTATCCATCCTATGGCTTTTTTTATAGCAGGTTGATCCTCACAATTTTCATAGATCGTCCAAGCACACTGATTATAGTTTTGCCAATTAGGCTTTACTTGATTACTTAGAAAACCATCAGCTGCGAGTATGTAGTCATTCCATTGCTGAGTCCCTTCATAGTATTGTACCTTTAATCTATACCCAAGTTCCTTAGCAAGTGGCCCAGTAGAATTTTGATCAAAGAATTTCATTGTGCTTTCAAAAATATCGGCACTTTTTTTATCTATTGCTGTAGCCACGGATTCACTTGCTAACTGATATATTTTTTTACTCATTACTTCTTCCCCGAATTGCTTTACAAAACCTTCCTTGTCTTCTGCTAGAAGTTTGCCAGCCCTGGAATCTCTGCCATAAGCCACTTTCATTACAAAATCACGAATAAGAGTTTGGTTATACTCACTGGGATTATAGCCTGCTAAAAAAGCATTAGACACTTCATCGAGTGTAGCGATGGTTCCACCTGCATCATCAATACGCAAGGCATAGTTATAGAGTGTTTTTATATCTCTATTTCCACTTTCATATAATTTTTTAAGTGTGTAATACCCTTCTTTATTAGTGGCTACTAGTCCACTAGCTATAAAATCCTGAGCAGGCATCTGACCTAGTGAGCGGTGCGATAAAGAGCCATCGGCATCTAAAAAAACATAAGTAGGATACATATTTACTTCAAATGCTTTAGCTAGCTCTGGACCTTCCCCTTTTTCCATATCCATTTTTACATTCACAAAATTCTTATTGTAAAATTCTCCTACTTCGGACAGTGGAAATATGTCTTTGGCCATTTTTTTGCAAGGACCACACCATGAAGCATACGCATCTAAAAACACCATTTTGTTTTCAGCCTTAGCTTTAGCCAGCGCTTCTTTCCAAGTTCCTTCAAAAAATTGAATACCCTTATCCTGCGCATACAATCCCGAAGACAAAAAGGCAAACAAGGCGTAGATGGCGGTAATGCTTATATTCCTCAATTTCATAACATCGATAATATTTCTTATGATAAAACAACAAATGTAATAACTTTCCGCCCTAATTGCCACATAACCTATTGATTTCAACTTTTTTTAACCAAGAATTTTATGCAGCCTATTATTTCTAAAAAGAAACCGATTTACCCCATAAAACCATTTTTAGAAAAATATCTTTTGGAATATGATCGAGAATACGTATTGCCTGTAAAATATTACGATCTAAAGCATTATTACGCCTCCACTCCACTTTATGACAAGAATGGCAAAGACACATTATGGGAGTCAGTTCAATATGCGCCCCACGATATGCGCGAAATTTTTCCCGAACTGCTAAAAATTTATGCTATGCTCAAGACGGAAGGTGATACCTCCATCATGGAGCATCTGCGAGTGGATAGGGTTGACTATTGCACATTTGGAAACACCAAACCTTTCAGAGTTAGGATCATCAATAACTTTAATGACAACTACGACTATTTTTATATGAAAGTAGCCGATGCATCGCGGGTTTATGGATTAGAACTAGAACATATCCTTTCACCTAATAGAATTAACTACATCACCAGTGGGGACACTCTTATCGAAGAGCATATTGCAGGTATTCCAGGCGATATTTTTTGCGAGCGATACATTAAAACCAATGATATTAACCCAATAAGACTGGCCAAGGAATTTCTCAAATTCAATGAACGCTGCCTAGTAAAATTACTGGGTGATATGCGGGCATACAATTATGTCGTGGATATCACTCCTGACTTCGATGATGTACAGTATAGGATACGTGCTATAGACTTTGATCAGCAGTCTTTTGAAGGGAAGATGAGTCTTTACCAACCTCATTTTTTTAAGGAAAATCGCCCATTTGTGGACTTGGGTTTTAAGCTGCTGAATGAAGACACGGTAAGACAATATCAAAAAGAAGAACGCACTATTATGGCTATTAGAATAAGGTCATCGCGCAAACAGCTCAAAGACCTGCTCAAGGCCATGCAAAAAGATGAGATCAGCACAGCCGCCAAGATCGAAACTTTGAAGTCAGATTTGGCTAATTATTATAAAGATCCCCATTTTGAGAAATGCCATAGCTCGGCTGATATTCTCAGTCTTTCACTCAAACATCTATTGCACGAAGGCGAGGATATTTAACCTTGTGTACCTAGTAGTTGCTATAGATCATTACCTTATTTTTGATCGTCTAATAATCCTCTTTTCTAAAAATAGGGCTGATTGATAGATATCACCTACCTTTGCCAAATATTCATTGTAATAAATATGCGTAAAATATTCATATTAATAGGGCTGTTAGCCACACTCTTTTCCAGTGCACAAGAAGTGGCCAAGCCTGAAAAATTAAAAGACGCCAATTCGCGCGACCGACTTGTTTTTGAATTGAATCATACTCGCTGGCTTGAAGCACCTGAGGTAGTAGATCAGAAATGGTATGGCCGCGGTATGAATCTTCATTTTTATTATGATTTTAAGATCGGCAAATCACCCTATTTTTCTATTGCGCCAGGTGCAGGTATCAGCAGTCACAATGTGTATCACAATAACACAATCCTTATCGACACCCTAGAAGGGGTCAATAGTAGCTATTTTGCGTTGCGAGATACCCTATATGATTACAAAGTCAATAAATTCAATTCTAATTGGTTAGAAGTGCCTATAGAATTGCGTTTTCACACCAAGCCAGATGGAAAGGATCGAAGCTTTAAACTGGCATTAGGCATGAGGGCTGGTGTATTGTTATCAGCTAAAACTAAATATCGCGGCGAGGCCAATCTCAATGGGTATGTAACTACAGTAAGAGAGAAAGTTTCTAAGTTGCCCAATATTAGTAAATACCGTTTTGGGCCATCTGTGCGCATCGGTTATGGCGAGGTCAGCCTTGTCGGATTTTATTCCCTCACCAGCCTGTTTCAGTCTAATAAAGGCCCTAGCATTAAGGAGTTTTCTATCGGTGTAACTTTTAACAGCTTTTAGCCACTGCTCCTCCTATTTGCTTTGCTTGCCTTTAGTATCCTCCCACTAAGGGATTACCCAATCATATATAATTACTCGATTGGAAAGATGTCTTGCATCCTAGGTTACTTGTAATATAATTATTTTTATTGGCAGCAAGAATCTTCGCTAATGTTTCACTTTTTATTAGCCGTAAGGAGTCTTGGCATCATATAATTGCTCAGTATTTTGTGCTTTATCAACAACTGAAAATTTTTATAATTTTTGGCGATGCCTAACAGTCCCAGGTTTTGCTGGCTTATTATTGAGTTTTGCTAGCCGGAATCTTCCTTATGTTATTAGTTAGGCTCTGCTAAATAGGGCTTGCTAAATAACTCATAAGTTTGCGATTATGGCGATACCTGCGGCCCGGGCTGCTCCAGGCTTCACTGCGTTTCGGTCTTATTCACTGACTC
>CAYZQX010000232.1:0-7004 GCA_964480615.1 uncultured Chitinophagales bacterium
GGCGATGCCGATACTTACTTCTCCTTAGGCATGTGTCATTTTCATTTAAACAACCATCATAAAGCACTCTACTATCTCAAAAAAACATTGTTGATTGATGATACCTATGAAGAGGCTCACTACCAAATGGGAAGTATGCTGGTAAAGCAAAGTGACAAAATCAATCTAGCCATAACCCATCTCCAAAAAGCTGTAGTCTATAGCAAATACAACGATGCTTATGTGCGCCATTACATTAGTTTATTAGCACACTTAGAACAGTGGAACAAAGCTATCGAATGCTTGGATGATGCAATAAAGTCCTCTCCCAAAAAACTGGAGCTTTGGATGCTGAAGGTCGCATGTCTCAATGACACTGGCCTGACCGAAGAAGCTTTAAACATAATGGATGAAGCCTATGAGATCAATAGCCCAAAAGTATCATCTGAATTTTATATGTTTTACAGCAACTTACTAATCCTCAGCGGTTTCAAAACCCAAGGAGAAGAGATGCACCAAAAAGCCTTATTGGTCAACGAAAATGCAGAAACCCTCTTTAGCGACTGGATCAATAATTATTACAAGCCTGAACTTTTGAGGTAACTATTTAGCCTGGACTAGGGATACAAATAGTCAAATTTTTGCCCAAAATCTCCAAAAAATCAATAAAAGCTTAAGTTTATCTGTCCATTTTAAAATAAATGCGGTAATTTTCGGAATGAAAAAGTTTGAACTAGTATTGGAGGCATTAAGTAATTTAAAGACTGTAGGTACAGTCACCTTTTCTTCCCCCGCACTTGTGAAAAAAATTCTAAAACCCATCGATTTTGAAAAAGCAAAGATAATCGTTGAGTTTGGTGCTGGCGATGGATGCATCACAAAAAAAATCCTTGAGTCGATGAGTCCTGACGCCAAACTATTATCCTTTGAAGTCAATGATAAATTTATCGAAAGCCTCAAGTCAATTTCAGATCCTCGATTAATCCTCATCCACGATTCCGCCGAAAAGCTCTCTCATTATCTTCATGCCCATGGACATGAGAAAGCGGATGCCGTTATTAGTTCCATTCCTATCTCTTTAATGGATGATAGCACCACACAAAATATTATGGACGAGATCAAATCAACACTTGCTGTGTATGGAAAATTCATTCAATTGCAATATTCATTGGTTTCAAAAAAACTTTACGAACGCAATTTTGCTTCCGTGGATTATGATTTTTTTCTACTGAATTTACCACCAGCATTTGTATATGTATGCCTACCAGTGGCCGCCTAATGGTCCACTTATGATGTGCTAAAAACCTGTTTCCCTCGATTTTTTTGATCTCCATTAATACCGAAGAATGATGCGCCTTTATGGATTAGTAGGCTATCCGCTAAGTCATTCCTTTTCACCAGCATATTTTAAAAAAAAATTCGAACAAGAATCTATTCTGGATGCTGAATACAGGTTATTCCCAATTGAACATATTTCCCTCATTAATGAACTTTATGAGCTGCCAAATCTATGTGGTTTTAATGTAACGATTCCGTATAAAGAAAAGATTATCCCTTACCTCGATCAACTAGATCCAATAGCTGAGACAATTGGTGCGGTGAATACCATACATATCTTTGATGGCAAAAAAATTGGTTACAATACCGACATTATTGGATTTAAAAAAGCACTACAATCATTGATAGGCAATGAACGTCCCAATGCCTTAATTTTAGGCACTGGTGGGGCAGCTAAAGCAGTATATTATTGCCTTGCTACTATGGGAATTGATTCTAGCTTTGTATCCCGCAAAAGTGCTCCATTAACTCGAAGTATAAGTTATAATGAAGTAGATAAAAAATGTCTTGAACATCATCGATTAATTATTAATACAACTCCACTTGGAACCTATCCAGCAGTTGACGACTACCCTTCTATAGATGTAGACTTACTTAATGAAAATCATTTTTTGTATGATCTTATTTACAATCCAAAAGAAACAATGCTTATGCGCCTAGCACAAGCTAAGGGTGCTAAGGTTTCAAATGGTTATAATATGTTAATTGGTCAGGCTGAAGCAAGCTGGTCAATATGGAATAAGCAGTCTCCTTAAACTATATATAAATAAGTTAGCACAAAGCGTATATGCCATCTCTTACACAATGCTCTTTCATGTTGTATTCGCGATAGGGATAGACGCGTAAAGCCCACAGCGAGGTACGAGCGAGGACTTGTAGCAGATAGCCCGGGCCTGTAAGGCATCGCCATAAAAATATCAAAATAATAAGTGATTACACCGACCCAAATAAAGAATATCGAATTTCATAAATAAAGAAAAACATTCAATTTTTTGCTAAAATGATTCATCCTATTTTAAACTTTTTTTATGATACGCCTACAAGATAACCCAGTTAAATAAACAATCGAAGAGCAAAAAAACAATGGGGCAAAGCCACTTTTAATAAAAGTAAAGCGTTAAAAATGCTGTGTCTATTTTAATAATAGGAGAAATAACACACAAAAATGCGACTAAAAAAATAAAAGATAATTTTGCATTCCTAATTCATTTCAATTGATGTCAAAAAGAACACCAGTGTCCTTCGAAAATACCGAAATTGCCTATTCGGGCCTCAGCAATTCAGAATTGTATAGCAGTTATAGACTGTTCATGCTTATGAACCAAAACTGGTTAGTGGACATAGGCTCTGCACTGGCACCTACACTGATAAAAATTCCATTTATCCCCACCGATTACATCATAAAGAAAACCATTTTTAAACAATTTGTTGGCGGAGAATCATTGCGGGATAGCTATAAGGTGGTAAAAAATCTCAAATCGCGCAATGTATTGACTATTCTCGATTATGGGGTGGAAGCGGTGGAGAATGAGCGTGAATTAGAGCGCACTGCGCAGTACCTTGTGAAGCTGATCCACAATGCCAAAGAGGATGAAATGGTGGGCATCATTAGTTGTAAAATTACTGGACTGACAAGGCACTCAATACTGGAGAAAGTAAGCAATGGCGATACCCTCTCCGAAGAAGATGAAGCTGAGTTTGAACGCGGAAAAAGCCGTGTGAAATTTATTTGTAAGACCGCAGCTGAAAATGGCATACAAGTGTATTTTGATGCAGAAGAAAGCTGGATACAACCAGCTATTGATATGATTGTAGAGGAAATGATGATGGCCTATAACAAACAAAAAGCCATCGTATTTCAAACAGTTCAGCTGTATCGTCACGACAAGCTCCAATATTTATATGATCTGTATGAAGATGCTAAAAAATACAATTATATACTCGGCGTAAAAATCGTACGCGGTGCTTATCTTGAAAAAGAAAATGACAGAGCCGAAAAAATGGGTTATCCCACACCAATGCAACCCAATATTGAAGCCACACATAGGGACTATAACGAGGCTTTGGATTTTTGCTTGGATCATATTGACTATATTTCATTTTGCAATGCATCCCACAATGAGGATTCTTGTCATTTCTTAGTAAAGGACGTAGATGAGAAAAAGCTACCTCGTGATCATCCACACATTATTACCGGTCAGCTCTACGGTATGGGCGATGTTATTAGTTTTAACCTAGCAGCAGCTGGATTTAATGTTGCTAAATACTTGCCATTTGGACCGGTGAAAGATGTAGTTCCCTACCTCATGCGCAGGGCACAAGAAAACAAGTCAGTAGCAGGAAATATGGGACGTGAATTGGCATTGATTAAAGAGGAAATTGCTAGGAGAAAAAACAGGTAATAATTTTTTTTAATTAACTTTATCTTGGCATTGAGAATGCGTTCCATTTTGGAAATGTATGATAGCGATATTGTTGATATAGGTCAAAAAAAATAAAAAAACACAATTAATGAATATTCCATTTTTTGTCCTTTGTAATCCCTAATACAAAAGATAGATTATTGCCACCTTGCACCAGTAATTGTGAACACTAGGTGTTAGATCCATTAATCCTCACCTATTAACAATTAGCGAGTTTACATAAATGTTCCATATCCAAGCTCAAACAAAAAAACCATAAGCCACCAATTAATCGTATGAAAAAGATTATTGTCCCTACGGATTTCTCACCTTATTCATTCAATGCATTGCAGTATGCAAGACATTTTGCGGCCATTAACAATGGGCAGATAACGATTATTCATGCAAGCAAGAATTTTGGCGATTACAATGACACTTATACTTTCGATCAATTTCTTAACAACATGTACAACGTACACGAATCCCTAACTAATGATTATATACTCAAATGCAAAACTGAGATAGCCGAATCGAATCGACAAAACATAGCCATACAGTTTTTCGATGATTACCAGGAGATGGAAAACAAGATAGGAAATATAGTGACCAATGATGCGTATGACTTACTTATAATAGGTACTAAAGGCTCCATAGGTTGGAAAGAAAAATTGCTAGGCAATCACACAGTGAAAATAATTGAAAAAGTAAGTTGTCCAGTGTTAGCGATTACTAAGCGATCTATATTTAAGCCTATTGAAAACATCGTATTTGCTACAGACTTGGAAGAGGATGGCGAGGAGGCATTAAGGGTCTTACAAAATCAAGCAGACCTTCTGAATGCAAGTCTAGGTTTTGTACATATAAAACTTGAAGAAACAAGAAGTATAGAAGAAAATATACAGAAGTACAAACTATTTCTCAATGAGATACTAGGGGATGAGTCTTATAAATTTGAGCTCCAAGAAGCTGATAGTGTGCTTACTGGCCTCCATCAATATACAACAAAAAATCCTGTGAGTATAATGGCCTTATTGCAAAGAAGGGAGCAGTCACTTGACGACCTATTTACCATCTCTTTCTCAAAAAAATTAGCTTTCAATGGGGATACTCCAGTAATGATATTTAAAAAATAAATATGTTACACACAAGGTGTTAAGTCAGCTGCAAAGAGGAAAATAAAACAAGATAAAAAACACAGCGATAATAAAATAAAATGCAAATTATTACTAATACGTTATGCTCTGTATTGTAATCAATTATCACAACTACTTTCGATTAAGTAGGCCAAAAACCTTTGTTTTAACTTTATCAGTAATCGTAATAATATCAGGGCTTGGCTTAAAATAGTATATAAGTATTGCATACAATATACTAATCATAAAGGAACGCAATACGATATCCATATACCACTCTCCCATTCGCGGAATTAAATAATTGAAACTCAATACAGCAGCGATAATTGCAATAACTTTGAGGGTATTAATAGTAAATGGTTGTATTCCAAATTTCGCTTTAATAAAAAATAATTTGAAGGTATTGCCAGCAACTATCACACTTGCTGTCACGAATGCGATACCGATAATTCCATAACGAGGAATAATGATTATATCAGCTACAATTACTAAAATTAACAAGCACAAATTCATATAAAAATTCCATCGATAATAGTTGCTCATACTAATAATAGAAGAATTCATCCCTGTGGCTGCATCATATAGTTTGGCGAGACCCAATACGACAGCTATGGTACTATTGCCAGTAAACAATTTATCAAACTTAGAATAGAATATTTCAAAACTTGGCAAATTGATGATAATACCAATAAAGACTAATCCACCAATGATGAGCTGTATTAAACTTGATTTCTTATACAACCTATTGACTGAGCCTAAATCATTGTCCTTAAATGCTTGTGATACCAAGGGACCAGTGGTGGAAGTTATCGCCTTTTGCGGTATTACCACCGCATAACCCATGAACATATATACTGCATATACCCCATTATCTGACAAGGAGTTTATTGCTAGCTTAGAAATAATAATTGCATCCACATTTTCGATCAAATATACATTAGCATAATAGACAAAATTATAGATCGAATAAGTGCTAATTTCCTTCCTTGTAGGTGCATCAAATCGATCAAGTGATCCAGCCCACAAGAAGTCTTTTTCTCTATAAAGATAAAGCCAAGATAATAAGACCAATAACCCAAATAACAGTATTATCCCATGGATAAAAAAAGTATAATTAATTATGTGCAATCCACATGCCAATGCAAGAAAAAACACCCCAAGCTTAACTAAAATCTCTCGGTAAAAATAAGTGCGCGCTGGCTTTATAACCGCTTGTGCAAATGCTTGCAACACATTGTATGCCCCTACAAAAACGGCAAACACAATGGTTTGAATATAAAATTTTTCTACTAATGCCCGATTCTCCGATTTGGTCAACATATCAATGATGCGATATGGAAATAATAGGCATATTATCGTAGTAATTAAAAACCCTATGAAGGTAACTAAGCAAAAGAAATTGACAAAACCGTGATGATTGTTTTCCTGATCCTTAAAATGGGGAAAAAATCGAATGATGGTTTGTGGCATACCCAATACCATGAAAATTGCAAGAATGGAAGCATTAGCAGTAATGAGCCTATAAAATCCTACGTTCTCCGCACTTCCTACCGCCCAAGGAAGAATGGCATACAAGCCCAAGCCCGCCACCAATCCAAGGTACATAAAAATACTCGACCATATACTTGCTCTAATTGCTTGATTCACTGGATGGGAAAGATAGTTATTTCTATGTTACTAGCATCATTGCTAAAAAATCGAATGAAAATGGAGACACTTAAATCTTCGCATCAGCAATTCGAGGTTGTCTTAGGATTATACATACTATTCATTAACACATAAAATAACAAGCGTCCAATCAAGTTGAAATAACCTAAAAACAAAGCCCAAAGATACGCATATAATTACAAGTGCAATAATAATTAAAACACATACCCAAAGGCAAAGCCACGGACTTAACATTCATAAAAAATTTACAACAATATTATACTTTTGCTTATTTGAAAATAACTTGGTTATGAACCAAATATTAGACCATAGATTTAACTTTCTTATATGACAAAGTATTAGTAAAATTAATATCAAAAAAGTCTAGGGCGATGCCGACCCTTCGACTAAGCTCAGGGATCGGCCCGGGCTATAACTTTCGAATCAATTTTTGGCTCTTTATAAAAAAGGGTGGGTAACAAAATTTTCATTTACTTTTGAAAAA
>CAYZQX010000233.1:0-6992 GCA_964480615.1 uncultured Chitinophagales bacterium
CCTAGTGCAGTTACTTCACTAGATTCAATGTCGTAAATCGAAAATCGTTAATCGTAAATCGCGCTAGCCAATCGTAAATCCTAAGTCGTGAATCACAAATCGTTGAAAGTAATAGAAATCGAAATATTCATTGTGGATAATCAAGGATAATTGTGTTATTTTTTGATAGCGAAACGCAATTGTTTTACATATATGTATGTCTTGATAATATGCTATGATAAAGCATATAATTAGTTATTTAAATGGGTATAAGTTGTTGTTTGAACTTCCTAATCGAATGAGTATTACATTAATATTTTGATTTTAGCAAGATCCACATTTTCTTAGATTTTGTTTTTTATAAAAACAATATTATCAGAATCAAGGTCTTGTGATTGTAGGTATTCAGTGCTGTTAGATATATGTACCAGTTCTCCAATTGGATTGATATGATAGGAGGTATAGCCATATTGATGAAGTAAGGCTTCAGCTTGTCTGTGTCCACTATTCTTGCGATTGATATGGAGAAATTCCATTATAATAATTGGTGATGATTGTACTAAATAATTTCCTATTCCTTGCAATACCTTGTATTCAGCTCCTTCTACATCTATTTTTATCATATCAGGGCTAAGGACTTGACTATGCAATCTTTCCTCAAGTCTAATAGATTGTATTATTATTTCTTTAGGAGGATGTGACTTGTACCATGCTTCGTTTTCAAACTGTTTAATATCAAGTGAATTGTATTCAGAATATAGGTTTGGGAATTCATAAAAAGTCATCTTCTCAGCTATGTCAGAGACTGCAAGATTGTAGGCCATAATATTAGACACAGCTGTTGTGTTGCGTTCCAAAATATGATAAGTCTTTGGGGATGCCTCGAAAGATAAAACCTTACCCTGTTCACCAACTAGCTCTGAAGCCAGTAGCGAGAAATATCCGTAATGAGCACCTATGTCAATAAATACATTGCCAGGCTTGAGATTTTTCAACATATACTTGGCTAACCTTATCTCGGACTCGTGCGACTTGCCACCAGTTAGATATATATCCGTACTCGATGGCAATAAAACATACATTGATGTGCCAAAAAATGTATTGCACAGTTCAACCCTTTCTTTCTTAGCTCGCTTGTATATTAACTCCCGAAACCCAATCGCCTTAATATATTTATATGGATTATACATCATCCTTTTGAATTTCGTAGCCGAGGCAATCCGCTCGAGCTTTTCAAGTCCCCTAATATAGTCTTGGTATATCATAATTCCATAGAACTGTTTAATGGATTAATACTCATAAATAAAAATAAAAAACAGGATATTTTATTTGATACATATAATCTTTCAAGCAAAGTTATTTTTCCGAGCCATAGCTGGAGATGAATTATAATTTTCATTGCGAATGAGAACATACAACTATTATAAATTTTGTCAACAACTTTAATTAAGTTTGGACTGTGCTTATCAGAAGATCAAGGATGTGGTGAATCAAATTTTACTTGCTTATAGATTGAATCAATAATTGAATAAATAGCATTCAACTATTAATTGTTGAGAAGCTTATCCTACTCGAAAATAAATTAATCATTTCCACACAATCGATTCAATCAATAAAAATCACACTGAATGAATGCCATATTTGACCACGCACTGGCGGCCTGCAATTTACAGTTTTTTTTGAACTAAATATTTTTTCCATTTGCCAATAGTCCGTTACCCTATGATTTATTAGTATTTAGCACAATAAAAAATGAAGCTTATTCAAAACTTATTTCAGTGGAATATTTTTTATTAAGGAAGGTGTTAGCCAGTCCTAGCGGTTTTTGTTTTAATAATATTATTTTTACAAATTAATATTTTATCATCTAAAGATTCAGATTCTTGTCCATTAATTTTCCATTGAGATTCTCTTTAATCATACCTGTATTCAATAGGCCAGAGGAAGTGTTGGAATTGTTAGAAAGTCTAACAGTACAGAGTGACCAAGATTTTGAAGTAGTAATTGTGGAGGATGGATCCACTGTATCTTGTGAACAAGCGGTAAAAAAATACATCAATGTATTGCGCATTGCTTATTACTATAAATCCAATAGTGGTCCAGGGTTAAGTCGCAATTATGGGGCTACTAAGGCCAGTGGTAATTATTTCATATTCCTCGATTCGGATTGTGTGATTCCTAGGGACTACATTAGGAACATTAGAAATTACTTAGTTAACATAGCCTATAAAGATGCATTTGGTGGGCCTGATATGGCTGATGCAGGATTCTCTACACTGCAAAAAGCAATTAACTACTCTATGACCTCTTTCATCACCACTGGTGGTATTAGAGGTGGAGGTGAAAAGCTAGACAAGTTTCATCCACGAAGTTTTAATATGGGCTATAGCCAAGATGTATTTAGGACTACGAATGGTTTTTCAAATCTTAGATTTGGGGAGGATATTGATATGAGTATCAGAATTATTGAAAGTGGATTTAGCACAGTGTTGATTAAAGATGCTGCGGTATATCATAAGCGTAGGACATCCTTTAAGCAGTTTTACAAGCAGGTTTATAATAGCGGTATAGCGCGCATTAATTTGTACTTGCGTTACCCATTTTCCCTAAAGCTAGTACATGTCTTGCCTTCGCTTTTCGTCATAGGGTTAGCAACCTTAGCTCTTCTTTCACTGTTTTATTCACCATGGTTTTTAGTTCCGATTATAGCATTAGCGTTAATTATATTTTTTGATTCCTTGTACAAGACGAGTAGCCTAAAGATAGGGTTATTATCAGTACTTACGGCATTCATTCAACTCATAGGCTATGGCTTGGGATTCTTAGTAGCGGTATGGAAACGGCTATTATTGAGAAAGGATGAGTTTTCTGCTTTTTCCAATACTTTTTATGATTGAGATGGCATAAAAAGAATGCAACAGAATTTGACAATTGCTTTTGTAGTTTTAATTTTTGCGTGGTGTTTCTTGGATGGAATATAAAAAAAGACTGGATGTTTTCATATTAGTTTGTGAATATACTCCTTGGGATATTGGTATTTGATTTAGAATAATGAAAAAATATTTTTTAATGTATGGATCATTGTAGTTTATTGTAATAATTTATTGATTGAGCAGTAGGTCAAGGCACTTATGTAGCATTGGGTTAGAGAAATAATGTGATACCTAATAGGTGCATAATTTTTTTATTACATTGTGATTGATTAATGAGTTTAGTACATAACTGTTGAGTATATAAAATTAGCATTTCTTACAGCACGGCATTTTTACTTATTCAACCAAAAAGCTTTCATCAATACTCGATGATAGAAGATATATGTTAGGATTGGTTAGTTGCTTTCGTAATTCGCGATAGGGATCGCAGCGGCACCCCACAGCGACGCAGAAATCGAGCGATAGCGAAGATTCTTGCTTGCCATTGAAAATAAACTATTCAGCAAGTAGCGAGGAGTATAGCGTAGAGCCCGGGCCTTTTAGGTATCGCCAAAATCACATACGTATGAGTTATTTAGCAAGCCCTACAGTATAACTTTTGCCTCTTTATGATGAGTAGGGTCGATATTCGCCTTGATGTATTTTCCAAGTATATCGAATTCAATATTCACTGCATCGCCGACCTTAAGTTGTGAAAAATTTGTGTGGTCAAAAGTGTATGGAATAATAGCAACTTTAAATGATTGAGCAGTAGGTTCTATAAGTGTAAGGCTTACACCATTAACTGTTATAGATCCCTTGGTAACCATTAATCCAACTTGTGGTGTGGGTAAGTTAAATGTGTATTCCCAAGAGCCATTGGCATCGATTATTTTTTCTACTATCGCAACTGTATCGACATGCCCTTGTACAAAATGACCATCCAAGCGGTCCCCTAGTTTCATACATCGTTCTAAGTTTATGTTATCCCCAGTTTTTAACTGGGCTAAGTTGGTTTTTGAAATGGTTTCTCGAATTGCTGTAACACTGTATAGCTTGTCTTGTATGTCAGTAACTGTCATACATATCCCATTATGAGCGATGCTTTGGTCAATCTTGAGTTCATTGATAAATGCGGCTTGCACATATATATCCATATTGTCTTGTGTGTATATAATATCACATACGACACCTAATTCTTCAATAATTCCTGTGAACATAATAGGTTGGTGATTCAATGGGTTGGAGTAATAAAAAGTATTGTCGGTTTAAGAACAATTGCATACACAATCCTTGACATGACTATTCCAATCAATTGGGATTGCGAAACAGGTGGATAAACCCATCTAGTTCAGTATATAATGATTCAACGCCAGTGCTATTGCCTTGATAGACTTTGCACTTGTAGTAGTACACCCCTTCAGGAACATCTTTGCCATTTCTATTTTTCCCATCCCAGTTAAGTGCCACGTCTTCAGTATAAAAAATTGATTCACCCCATCTATGGAACACTTCAAATTCTACTCTTACTACAAATCGATATCCGGGTCTAGGGGTATATAAATCATTTTGTTCATCACTATTAGGGCTGAATGCGTTAGGCAGTACATACTTAGCACAGTTTTCAATGCATATTTCATTGCTTGGCATACTTATATTGTCTAATGAATCCACGGCAGTAATTCTGTAACATCCCTCGATACTCGATTGTAAGATATGGGTGTATTGCATTGTGTTTTCCACTGTGGCAATTAAGGTATAAGGTTCATCAGCGAGGCGATAAAATATTTGATAGCTGGTAGCATCTAATGCACAGCTCGGATCAATGAAATACCAGCTCAAGCGATTTTCTAATGCCCAGCTGTCTTCATTTTCACAATCATTTTCTATTAGGAGGGTAGGCGGGCAGGGAGGTGTGAGATCTTTGGGCTTGGTACATGCAATCTGTGACTTATTGATAAGTGGCGAAGGTAATAAGTCATTGTAGTAAGAGCCATAACCTTCGATATAATAGCAGTACTCCTTGCCGTTAATTAAGTTCTCATCGAGGTATTGATGACCGCTTAATAGGGCTATATCATTGTAGTTTATTCCGTCGTCGGTCCTATAGACTTTATAGTTGTAATTCGTCCAGGGTACTTGCTCTTGCCAACTGATCAATATGGATTGGTCTTGTGGTGTAAGTGACAATCTGATGGTAGAGGCGGGATTATTAGTGCCTATATCATTGTTATTGCTATAAAACCTCAATCTGTATTGAAATTGATTATCGGTTGTATTGATAGCCTGATCTAGGAAACTGGTGTCCTGGATTTCGCTGAAACTCGGTGCGATATTAGTATGTATCAATGATTCATTGGCATTGTCAATACTCCTCAGTAGCTCAAACTTATAAGGGCCTGGATTGGCAATGGTGTCAAGCAGTACTGGATTAGGTCGCGACCAGCCCACTTGCACTTGTCCATTGGCATCAGTAGTTAAGACATCTGCTTTGAGCATCAAAGGCAATCTGTAAGGAATAGCACTACAAGGTGAGATGGCGGGATAGCTATAAGAGAAATTCAAGGGTGTACCACCACTGGTATCGAGGTCAGAAAATTCACCCGTTACTAAGTAAGTATAGGATTGACCTTCTTGTATATCGGTATCGGTGAAGCTAAAATTAGGATAATGATCTTCAAGTAATGTGAACCCATAATCTTCAGGGCTGCCACCGCATATAACATTTGTGGACTGGCATCCTAGTCGTCTCCATATCGAAAAACCTCTAAACTTAGGACTGGTGGAACAGCTATAGAACTCATCCCAGCTTAGTACCACCTGGTCTGTTTGAATCTCTACAGCAATACCCGATGGAGGCGGAGCTACTACTCGTATCCTCCAGGTTTCTAAGTCCGAAAGGGGTAGGGCTGCCCCTGAGTTTTGACTGATATAGTTGTCCGTAGCTTTGAATACTACGGTGTAAGGCACGCTCAATATTTGACTACAGTCAGGGGTCCAAGCAAAGTCACCTGATCTAAATCCTGGTGTCCCAGGATTGGCTAAAAATACTGCTGGATTGTCCTCAAATTCAAATGGCGCACCCGTAGCAGTTAGGGTTAACAAGTGATCATCGACATCATTCGCTATGATGGTTGCTGTTAGGGTTTCGCCCACGGTAATACATACATCTTCAAGGGGATCGATGATAGGAGGCCGATTATCCTCATTGAGCACGGTTATTTGCATATCTCTTAGCATCGTCCCTATGAGCACCCCGGATCGATATTCTTTTATGAGTATGGCAATATTGTATATGCCTGTTTGCCAGGGGTTTTCCCATAGTAGTTCTCCTGTTTCACTATTGATACTCAATAAATAATCGGGTCCTGGAGGCAGCCCTCCACTCGGGGGAAGCAAGTTATTGATTGGCACGACCTCGTTTGGCAGCTGATAATTTAATACTGGTTCTATATTTTCACCATTGTGACCTAGTGGGGTTACAAGCGAAAAATGTAGAGAGTCACCATCAGGGTCATTCGCATTGGGATTATGGATATAAGGGTATCCTCTGTTCGCAAGATCGATTGGCGGCTGGGACAGTACCGGCGAGTTATTGTACCCAAATACCTCAACGGGCAATAAAAACAAGGTATCCACCAGCACAAATGGTATATTGACACTTTCAGAAAAGTTGATATTTACAATGTTTTCAATTCTATTAGGGTCTATTACTGAAATGACAAAATAGGGGTTAGCACCGCCATAAGTGTGAAATCCCCGATAGATATTTCTCCTAGTTTTAGTATCAATATTTTCTCCTGCAGGTGTGCCATTAGCTCCAGTAGGTCCATTGACTCTCGGAATTTTAGAGCTAGTCCCATCGCCCCAATTAATTTCGAGCGTATCGCGATCGGCTAATAAACTTTCGCTATTATCAATTCGAGTATAGGTATATACATTAAATTCAAATCTGTATTTCTGATTTGGCATAGGGGCATGCTTATAAGTTATCTCCCCAGCCCTGTAATGTGTTGCTGATAATTTTTCGCTCGCAATAAGCGAAAAAAAGATGCTGAAGTACAGAAATAACTGGCAAAAAGATAATTTATATATGGTCAT
>CAYZQX010000234.1:0-6982 GCA_964480615.1 uncultured Chitinophagales bacterium
TAGGAGTCAGTGAATAAGACTAAACCATTCCGCATCCCTATCGCTTTAACTGGACACTAGACTTAACCCAAGTTGCAGTAAATAATTCGTTTTTCGTTTGTGACAAAAGAATATACAGTTGTCGGGTGAGGCCATACTATTGAATTTGGAGGCTAAATAATTTCTATTGATTCGTTATAGCTAAGCGCATAAATCACAAAACTGATAAGGTGTAATCTTATAGTAAAATGGTCATTGAATTTGCATTATTAGGAGTATTAATTTTAGGTGTGTATATAATGCATCAATATGAAAATAGACATTTATTAATAGCGTCATAGACCTTCAAAAATGTGTCTATTTATTTCGTTCAAAAGGATAGCGCAGCTCATTCAAAAATCCATTGGGCAATTTGTTTTTATCAATGAGGCCAAGCTTGGGTTTTATGTCTTTGGATGGTAGATAAAGCGTTCCGAAAAGCCAGTCCCAAATATTTAAAATAGAACCAAAATTAGCACCATAAACGGATGGCGTGTTATAGGCGTGATGCCAATGGTGTGCCTCGGGATTATTAATGATGTATTTTAGTGGACCGATTGTTATAGGAATATTACAATGATTAATAAATGTATTGATTAAGCTGATAATAAAATAAGCCATAAAAAATTCAGAAGCTGTAAAGCCAAGGATAGCAAAAACAATATATGAGCAAGTGCGATAGGTAAGAATATCGAAATAATGTAAATGTTGTGTTGCAGCAAAACCTAATGTGGTTTGATTATGATGTATCTGGTGAAAACGCCAAAGAAAAGGTATGTGATGTTGCGCAAAATGCACGCCATATTCCATTAAATCTCTAATGAAAAATGCAATAACAAAACAAAGCCAATAAGGAATATAAGCACTTGATAATAATGTGGGAAATGACCAGTTGAAGCTTTTTAATAAACCAAGCCATACATATTCTAGTGTGCTGCAAAAGGCGAAAAAAAATATGCACTCAAACAATAGGTAGTTAACTATTAAAAACATGAAGTCAGTGCCATAACTTTTTCGATTAATGAATGGATAATTGAATTTTTGTGGCAAAATTAATTCTAATAAAAACCCAATCACACATGCAATTCCTATCCACATAAACATATTATAAAATCCAAAATGTGTGAATGACCAAACTAAATAATTCCAGTAATCCCGATAAGCTTGAAGAAAGACGTCTGTTATCATAAATCAAAAATAATAAATTATACAAATAGGCAGGTAATATGTTTCATTGTTTTAAATAGGCATCTTGATCATAATAGGATAATACCAGATTTTGAAGTTGTAAGAATAAACTAAATATGGTTATTGAGGTTGGAAATATTTTCTTATATTTGAATCAAATATGCTAATATGAGTACTTCACTACTAAAGAAACTTTTGACAATTGCCATCATTTTTTTAACTACTATCACTATTCAAGCAAAAGTCATGTTCAATGCGGATAGGCAATCACTTCGTGCGCATTTAGAATCATTGAATTGTTATTGGCAAGGCCAGCCTACGACAGCGGCTTTTTATGATGAAGAAATGCAGTTTATGGACTTCAATTGTTTGATACAGACCCATCTGGGTTTAGTCATTGAAAGATTAGAAAAGACCTATCCTTCCTGGCTCCCAAGAGAAAATCGGATAAAGCGGCTAGCACTACTGGATACCTTAAAGCAATACCGCGACCGAGGTGTATTTCCTGAGAATAGTTATCACAGTAAAGTAACACCCTATTTTATAGACCGACACAACGTGGCCTGTGCTGTGGGACATCTGATAAGACAATCGGGCAATGAAGCACTAGCTGTAGATATCTCTGAGCGTTATAATTATGATTATATCGAAAATATGCCATTGCCAGAAATTGAAGAATGGGCTTATAATTATGGATTTGATCCTGAAGAGTTGAAATGGATACAGCCTGGATACCCGCCTTATGCATCAGTTTATACTACAATAGAGCAACCTTCTGACTGCGGGCAGGCGAATGGGTTAATAAGCGTGGATATATGTTCAAATTCTTCTTGGGAATATGAGGGGCCACTGACAGGATTAGAACTATTGGACACATGCCTATATTATTCAACCATTCCATATACATATAGTTGGGAAAATTTACTAACGGGTCAAGTCTATCAAGACTCGCTTTCGCTTCATTTACCTTCAGGCGTTTACTTGTTTTCACTTTTGTTTTCATATCAAGGGCTTTATCCCCTTAATGAATATAATCAAGATATTGCCATAATAAATGATGATATAGGCTTTGAATATTCATACCAACAGATAAAGGAAGGACCTGGATTTCCATTAGATGGCAAGCTTTATATAGTTGGTGAATATGATTCCATAGCTTGGTATAATATGAATGGTGAGTTGGTTAGTACTAATGATACATTGGAAGGATTAAATGGTTATCCATCTGAATTTTTGGATTATCTTCAATGTGATGATAATATGATCTTATCGCTATCAAATCTTGGTTTGCCAAGCCCTGGCTATGAAATATTTGAATCCTATTTTTATATTGCAAAAATCTGGAAAGATGATTGCAATGTATATATGCTCTGCAATATTGAACAAAAGGGCATTGATTTAGAGCTCCCTCTTTTCTATGCTATAAAGCATAATAGTAGTTGCAATAATGCTGATGGAAAAATTGAATTAGAAATAAATCATAATAATAGTAATTATATAAATTATTGTGATTATTCTAATTTTAGCTTTGACGTTTATTGGTCAAATGGTGAAACAGGTTTATTGATTGACAGCTTGTCGCCTGGTATGTATATAGCAAGCTATGATATAGCATTAGATGATCAGAACCCAGTATGGCAACACGATACTTTTTATATAGAAGAGTTGTGTTATTCCGACTGTGAATATAACTACTTGTTAAGATATATTAATAACTCATTTCCATTTCAAGATGGGTTTAGTGATTTGGATCACATTCCCTATAAGATTGTCGGAATACCTGAGGACTACTTATTTCCATTTAATCAGTTGTATGAGTTTGATTTGAATGCCGATTCTATTAATGCAGCAGGTGATACCATTTATACTTTCCAATGCTTTAGACCTTTTGAATGTGAATTGAGTGATACAGGCATTATACGCTATTGTGATCCATATTTTATGATTGAAACCACAGCAGGGGATTCCATATTTATAAGAGACTGGGCAGAGCTTATTAAGGTGCAATATTCTACATACAAGCGGAATTCATTTTTATTATTTGATGGTCTTGAAATAGTCTATTCAATACAGGAGTTAGATGTTACCAATACATGTGGAGCTTCAAAAGAGGGAATACTATTGTGTGCAGAGCCAATCAATTGTATAGATGCACTGACAATTGAAGAATTCACCTGCGTAAATCCAGCCATCGCTGATTATTGCACTTGTGGTCAGGAGGAACTATCAGAACTATGCACTGAGGAGTTGACTGATTACGCAGTCTTTGAAGGTAGTTGTGATAGTCTTAAATGCCAAAATTCTTTGATGTATATGCATCCTATTTTATATTCTTTGACAAGTAATAATTATTATGCAACTATAATGCCACGACTAACATTGAATGTAAAAATACGAATAGAGTATGTTTACTTGCCGAATAGTAGTCAAGTATATATCAACTATCACAATGGCATAGAGCAAATTCATACGAATATTGGCACTTATTCCAATACGAATAATCCATCTAGTAATTTTGAATGTAACTTTCATATATGGGAGAATTTTCAAGTGTTACCACAAAACTATGAATTGTGTTTGGAAATTGTCAATAACTCAAATCCATGCAATAAGACATTTTGTACTACCGTTTTTGATCAGCAATTTTTTGGTGATGACTGCTATTCTGATGTAGCTATTGATTATAACGCCAGTAGCTTACAAGATCTGCCAATATGCACTTGCGATGGAATCTATTATGATGAAATGAATGCATTAAATGATGCACCACAGTCGATTTTGAATTGGGAGCTCAATGACTGCAATGGACATAATTCGATAATAGCAAATGATTTTGAGAACTATTACAACATCTATAGTGCTATAAACTCCCAAGTAACTCTACCGATAACGTCATTTCTTGAAAATGATTTTGGCCAGTATATAGAAGTTATAAATATCGAAAGCATAAGTACCACTCAGGATACTGTTGTTTGGCAACTAGGATCAGATAGTTTGGTGGTACAACTAGCTGATTGTCATTATACTAGTTTTAGAACTAATATTGCCTATGTCATCTCCGATGGTACGAATACGGATACAGCTTTTCATAGTATAATGATTTATCCAAATGCAAGTACAATGCCTGATATAGGAAGCTTCGATGCGATTTGTAGTCAAGATCCCAATAGCAATAGTTATGAACTGATTTATTATCCATCCGATTATATACAAGAGAATGGTGAGGAGTTAGATATATATATTGATTTTTTTGGACCAAATGTAATTTTGGATGGGCAATCTTCCTATTCACTAGGCCTTATAAGTCAATGGGTTAGTCACATTGGTATAATTGCTACTTGTAACAATTACTTTCGAGTAAGTCTGGATGATTTTGCATTTTGTCAAACACCATTACCTATTGAGGTTGTTTCCTTTTATGGCAGTACTTCAGAACATTCTAATGAGTTGTATTGGGAGACTGGCTTAGCGACTGAACCTTGTGAATTTATATTAGCACATGCTGTTGATGGCTTAGCGTTTAACACTATTCATAGCATTTCTAATGAAGGTCATACGCCTGATTATCTATATTCACACCAGGATTATGCGATAGGCAATAATTATTACCAATTAAGTTATAAGTTACAAGATGGCAGCATAAAATACCTAGGTCATGTTATACAGTTGAATCGCGATTCTGAGACTTCAGCTATAACCCTCTATCCTAATCCGGCACATGACTATTTGTACCTCTCAAGTACGCCTGCTCAGGGCAATTATGAGATATACAATGCAATGGGCAACAAGGTGATAGCACTCCAACATCACCAATCCACAAAGATTGATATTCGATCCTTGCCACCGGGCATCTACTTTCTTAAGGAGATCAATAGCAAGGCGCAAAGCTTCTATCGTTTTGTCAAGACGCATTAATGTTATGCTTATGGATTAAAATTTGATTCCAATCGTAGTTTAGATCAATACATTATTGAGTGAATTTGAACCTCTTGTGTTGATATAGTCTATCATCATACAATCTTAGGTTATGCCAAAAGGGCCTTTCGCTTATAGAAGTAAGTTGGATTATAGATTTTAGAAACTAGACACTGGATATTGGATAATGGACAATGTACACTAGACTTTAAGTAGTTACTGCCACAAACATCATGGTCGAAAATCAATTATTAAACCTAGTGCAGTTGCTTCAACCAGGTTCAGTATCGTGAATCGAAAATCGCATTAACTAGACTCTGGACACAAGACACTGGACGCTGGACTTTATGTAGTTACTGCCACAAACATCATGGTCGAAAATCAATTATTAAACCTAGTGCAGTTGCTTCAACCAGGTTCAGTGTCGTAAATCCTGAATCGGTAATCGTGAATCGTAAATCGGCGAAAGCGATAGGGATAGGAGGGGTTTGTGTTTTGGTGGCGGGCTTTCAATAGCTTGAATTAATAAAGCCGAAAGCCCGCCACCACAACACCGGAGCGTCAGCAAATCGAGCTTGCGAAGATTCTGATGGCCTTTAAAAAACTAATAAAATCAGAAAGCCCCGCATAGCCCGGGCCGCAGGCATCGCCCAATAATAGGAATGAAATTAGAAAATATTTTTAGTCAGGATCAAAATTTTATATGCATCATCAGCAAAAACAATAGTGCTAATTACACAGCCACTTAGGCAATTCTGTGATATACTGCTATAAATTTTCTATCAAGGTTGTACTTCAAATTGCTGTATAATTTAATATTTATATATCTTACTTCCCGAAATAAATGATTAGATAAATGAGGACAGGAAATATAGAAGGAGATGCTGTAGCTTTAAGTGCTCCTGCACAGTATTTAGCTGATGGTGTTAAGGGTCACCCACGACAGCTTGTGTTATTGTTTTTTACTGAGATGTGGGAGCGATTTAGCTTCTATGGCATGCGTGCTTTATTAGTACTTTTTATGGTGAACCAGTTAAAATATGGGGACGAAAAAGCCAATCTAATTTATGGTACTTATACAGCATTGGTCTATCTCATGCCGCTATTTGGTGGGATAGCAGCCGATAAAATTTTGGGTTATAGGAGAGCTATTATACTAGGGGCAGTACTAATGGCTGTGGGTCATCTCATATTGGCATTTCCTCAGCCTTGGTCTTTTTACCTAGGGATGTCTTTTCTTATTAGTGGCAATGGCTTTTTTAAGCCGAATATATCGACGATAGTAGGCAAGATGTATGCGCCAGGTGATTCACGCAGGGATGGTGCTTTTTCTATTTTCTATATAGGTGTGAATACAGGGGCATTTTTGGGATCCCTGATATGTGGGTGGATAGGTCAAAAAGTGAATTGGCATTATGGTTTTGGCTTAGCAGGCATTTTTATGGTAATAGGATTAATAACATTTTTGATAGGTCAAAAGTCTCTCGGCAATGTAGGTCTATTGCCCAAGGATCAAAAAGGTCAGCCGATAGCTATATCCTATCAGTTAGGAGTGATGGCTGCTGCACTGGTTATTATACCATTATTCATCTATCTTTTTGAGAATTATCAATTGATGGGAACGATCATGCCATGGTTGTGTTTAATTGCTACATTAACGATGATATTTTTGGCCTTCACACAGCATGGTGAGGCGAGGAAAATGATGTTAGCAGCCATCGTATTAGTGGTATTTTCCACGTTGTTTTGGGCATTTTATGAGCAAGGTGGAGGGTCGCTCAACTTATTTGCAGAGCGCAATGTCAATATGCTGGGAATGTCATCAGCAGCGATTAATAACTCTATTAATCCATTGTATATT
>CAYZQX010000235.1:0-6974 GCA_964480615.1 uncultured Chitinophagales bacterium
AGTGTAGCCTGGAGCAGCCCGGGCCGCAGGCATCGCCATAATCGCATACTTATGAGTTATGTAGCAAACTCTAATTGGAGTCATCATTGATAAAACTTGCCACTAGGGCAATTCTAATTGCTTATAAGGAGATGCGGTTATGGTCTTGATTGATGTACTCGACTACATGATTCAAAACGTGCTATTTTAGTAACAATTCACCATTCATCTCCTTAGGTATTTCAATACCCATTAATGACAAGATAGTCGGTGCTAGGTCTGCTAATTTACCTGCTTTAATTGATGGTAGCGGCTTATTGCTCACCATTATACAAGGCACTGGATTCGTGGTATGTGCGGTATGCGGGCTGCCATCTGGATTAATCATTAGATCAGCGTTTCCGTGATCGGCGATAATGACAATGACATAGTCTAGACTCAGTGCAATAGGGATAATTTCACTCAAGCATTGATCCACTGTTTCTGCTGCTTTTACGGCTGCACTAAATACGCCTGTATGACCCACCATATCCGTATTAGCAAAATTTGTGACGATAAAATCAGGTTTATTCGACTGTATATAATTAATCAATTGCTCTTTAATTTCAAATGCACTCATTTCAGGTTGTAAATCATAGGTTGCTACTTTAGGGGAGGCTACCATAATGCGGTGCTCACCTTGAAATTTTTCTTCCCTGCCTCCATTAAAAAAATAGGTGACATGTGGATATTTTTCAGTTTCAGCAATTCGCAACTGAGATCTTCCAGCATCGGCTACTACCTCACCAATTGTATTCACTAAATTATCTTTTTCAAATAGGACATGCACATCTTTATAGCCCTCATCATACCGAGTCATCGTCACATAATAAAGTGGGATTTTTTTCATACCTAGTTCAGGCATATCCCTTTGAGTTAATACCTCTGTAATTTCCCTACATCGATCCGTTCTGAAATTGTAGGACACCACTGCATCTTCTGGTTTAATCGGTGAATAATGTAGATGGTTATCATCGTGATTTGTATCATTGCTTACAGCTATAGGAGTCATAAATTCATCAGTTATCCCATCCTTGTACAAGTTGGTAATGGTTGTGATGATTTCGGATTTGGGTATCAACTTTATTTCTCCATTATCGGTATCAGTTGAACCTGTGAGGAGCTTATATGCTTTGCTTATTCTATCCCATCGCTTATCGCGATCCATGGCATAATAGCGGCCTATAATCGTGCTGATGTGTATATTTTTATCGGCTATATGATTGATTATTTTTTGGAGATAATGTGCTCCATTTTGAGGGTCGGTATCGCGACCATCTAAGAAGCAATGGAGGTATATAGGTGTTTTAATAGAGTTGGATAGTAGATCGCATAAACCCATTAGGTGATCGATGTGGGAATGTACACCGCCATCAGATAGCAAGCCCATGAGATGTATCGGCTTATGATGCATATTTGCATACTTGATCATGGCAGTAAACTCCGCATTGTGCAAGATACTAGTTTCTTTGATTTCCTTACTAACTCTAACCAGTTCTTGAAACACCACACGACCGGCTCCTATATTGAGATGCCCCACCTCACTATTGCCAATTTGGCCCTGTGGCAGACCTACAGCTTCGCCATAAGTCGTTAAGGTAGTATGTGGAAATTCTTGCCATAATCGATCGTAAGTAGGCGTATGGGCTTGTAAAATCGCATCAGCAGCGGGCACCTGTCCAATGCCCCAGCCATCTAATATAAGTAACATCAGCTTTTGCATTTGCAAAATTAAACATATTCAGTGGATAACTATTATTCCATTTCTATTAATCTTATTGTATTTTTGAGGATCTAAATCTTGCAAAAACATTTTAATGATGAAAAAAATTGTAAAGCTTTTCCTATTCAATTTGCTGATAAGTTTTAGCATATTTGCGCAGGATGCATCCATAAATACCATTATCAATGCCTTTCATACGGGAGATTTGACCGTATTGTCTCCCATCTTGGGTTCAAATGTTAATCTGCTGTTGTTAGAAGAAGAGTCAAAGTTCCCAAAAGATAAGTTGATCCAAGCAGTCAATACTTTCTTAGCAGCTAACCCAGCTAAAGGCATGAGCTTAAAGCACAATGGTGCATCGGAAGGTGGCAATAAATTTTTATTGGGTCGTTTTCAGTCAGGCGATCATCAATATCGAACCTACTTGGTTTTCAAGAATGAATTAATTACAGAAATCTGTATCGAAGAGGATTAATTTTATGGAGTTATTTTTAGAAAAGTTAATTGACCTAGCAATAGCGGAAGACATAGGGGATGGTGACCACAGCGCCCTAGCCTCTATACCCGCTGATGCAGTTGGCAAGGCTAAGCTTTTGTTTAAGGACGAGGGCATTATTGCAGGTATTGATATTGCATTACAGGTATTTAAAAAAGTTGATTCTTCATTGAATACCACCACATTTTATTCGGATGGTGATCGGCTGAAATTTGGCGATATCGCCTTCATAACAGAAGGTTCGGTGAGGTCATTGCTTCAAGCCGAGCGCATCATATTGAACATCATGCAGCGTATGAGTGGAATTGCGACCAAGACCAATCAATATGTCAAAGAGATTGAAGGTACCCATGCTGTCTTATTAGATACACGCAAGACGACACCTGGCATGCGTTACCTCGAAAAATTAGCGGTAAAAATAGGTGGCGCACAAAACCATCGCTTTGGCTTATTCGATATGATCATGCTTAAGGATAACCACATTGACTATGCAGGTGGAATTGCGCAGGCGATCAGTAGAACCCACGAATACCTTAAAGGTACAGGTCGCAATTTGCGGATTGAAGTGGAGGTAAGAACGGAAGCTGAACTGGATCAAGTGCTTTTCGCTGGTGGTGTGGATCGTATCATGCTCGACAATTTTACACCCGAACGAATTGCTAAAGTGATCCCTATTATTAATGGAAGATATGAGACCGAGGCGAGCGGTGGAATCACGATTGAGAACATACGGCAATATGCATTGACAGGGGTTGATTATATTTCAGTCGGGGCACTGACACACTCTGTTCGTTCACTGGATATGAGCTTTAAAGCCATACACTAAAATTGAAACAAATAGCTGTTTTATGCTATTTTTAGTACAGCTATTTTTACTAAATTAATCAGTGTGTTCGTTTTTAATATCCAATGCCTGATTATACAGTAATTAGTTGATAATAGTATGGATTATAATATTATGGGCGATGCCTTCGGCCCGGGCTATACTGGGCTGCGCTAACGCTCCGGTACTGTGTTGGCAGGCTGACTTTTAATTAGCTATTTAGCTGTAGTCAGCCTGCCATCACAGTACTAAACCCATCCTATCCCTATCGCGAATACAAGACTACTCTTGTCTCCAGATCAATGCTAATAGGTCACTGCTACTACTCATAATAAACCATACATATTATTAACGATTAGATAAGAAACCTAAACACATTATAAGTCAATTTGTCCTTATCTAAGATTAAAATTACAAGTGCCTGCATATTTTAATATTGGCTACAATGCCTTCTCCTAAAGGGGTTTTGCCTGTATTCAGATAGTCTGACATCCTCAATCAAAAATAAAGGTTCGCACTAACTATATATGCTTATTGATCTATACATCATTGATTTATGTTACACCTTGTTGATAACAAAAAGGAGCATTAAGGAATCCATACCCAATGCAATAAATGAGGTCAATTGTAATTAGAATACCTGATACAGCTTATAGGATGATCCTTTTTCATAAAGCAATAAAATTCCTTGTATTAGTTAGCACTGGAAATAAGCGTTGCTGTTTTATTTTTTTTGGTTTTTCTCTTGAGTATAATTAACTCAATCCATTGCTCTATGTTTAGGAGATAGCGATGCTCAGGATTGCGATGATAATAGTTCATGAAAAAATTGTATTCTACACTAATATTTGTATTGCGTCCCGCAATTTTGGCTAATCTAGTAGTGAGTTTGCAAAAATGATGCAAAAGTTTATATTCATCTAAAGACTTTTTTATCTTCTTTTTAATGATTGGTTGTAGGGCTAATATCTCAGCAAAGTTGCCTAACTCATAGTAGTTCATTAGGAGCAGGGCATATATATTTTGCAAGGTTAGATCGTTAAAATTGTTGTTGAATCTAGTATCTCTGATAAGAGCCTCCAGATTGTAAATACTCACCTTGAAATTTCCTATTGAGAAGGCGGCATAGGCGGCGCCATACATAAGATCTACTAACATTGTATCTGAGAAAACAGTGGTAGGCCTCTCGAATAATTCTAAGATTTCATCATTCAGTTCAAACATTTTGTGATATTCTTTTTTGCGAAGGTACAATAGGTAGTGGGCAGTTACTTTGTACATCTTAAATTCCTGATTATCAGCACTAATAATTTTATTGACCATTAATAATTTTTCTAGGAATAAAATTTTATCAATCGCATCTTGAGCCATTGCCCAATTTTCCCTCTTGGCTGATATTTTGATATAATCTAATGACAGTTCGAGGAATGACTGGTAGTAATTGAGCAATAATTTTGTGGCTGTAATGTTCGCAAATGCCATCGTGCATTTTTCTAAAAATTTTTCTTCATTTCCCAAGTAAAGCTCAATCTTAGCATGTATATTGAAATATAGGAAAAGGTGGTATTTTGTGTTAATAGGCATAATTTCATCTGCTGCGCTGGCTAATTCAATACCCTGAAGCGGATCATGAACTGTTTTTTCGGAGTTCAAAAAGTTGATTTTTTCAAGTAGCGTACAAAGTTTGAATCGCTCCTCTGTGTAAAGTTCAAACTGACGAAGATTGCTTAGATGCTTGGTGAAAAAATCCAAGTCAATCGTTTTTTGATCATAGATATAATGTCTTTTGTGATTATTGATTTGAAGTAGATAAATTTTTCTTAGATCATCCCAAGATTCCGAATCCTTAGCTAAGAGTTCCGCTTTTTCCATTTCTTTGATGGCATGATGGGTTATCCCTTTTTGAAATAATATGCGGGAGGATTCTATGTGATAGTGAATGGTTTCGCTAATTTGCCCGTGTTCACTTTTTGACATTATCAATAATGACTCTATTAGTCGCTTTTTCAAGTAGTGCTTGGTGTGGTTGTATATTTTTTCAGTAAATTTTGAAGAAAAACGGTCAGAAATTAGATTTTCATCATACACCAAACTTTTGTTAATGATGTCAAAAAGGTAAGAATAGGAATTACCTAATTTCCCTTCTACTTGAGAAGCCATCAATTTAAAATTGCGTTTCTCCTCTTTTCCCATAGATTTTACTAGGTCAAATAACTCTTTGCTCATAAAAATATCTTTGAAATGATTAAATAAATACAAAAATATAAAGAAAAAAACAGAAATGCAACTAATTTGTTAAAAAAATAAATAAATAATCATATTTGTAGTTAAATAATTTGTATTTGAAACTATAAATATATTTTATATATATGTATAAAAAGTTATTTATCAAGGGCATAAGCATTATGAAATCGATTACTTACCTGGAAATCAAGCCTTCAACAGCATAATAGAAATATTTTTTTAACTCACCTTCTAAATTCGGTATATTTTTTTTACAGCAATTTCCCTGTATTATTTTTTTCTGAGCGGATATTCCACTGTTGATTTTTTTAGTAATAATTGTTAGGAATGAATATGAATATGGACTTTTTATGATTTATTAATTTATAAGGATAGGAGGATTATCTTCAATACCTGAATTTGAAAATAATTGGAAAATAGATGTCCTGATCCGCAATTTTTGACCATAGGTGCAATCCATTGTAAGGATTAGATGAGCGGAATATATCGGCTTATGAAAATTACAGGGGCTTAGAAACAGGGCATAAGCTTTACCAATGGGGAATTTCAATTTCCCAAGTTCGATTTATGAAAAAGGAGACTTACTATTCTTATGGCATTAGCCAAATAAGCGGCGGTTAAATAATTTGCGGATTAGCATGATTTAAACACCATCATAGTGCTAGGATTTGAAAATGTACTTATTCAGTGATCAGACTGGCTTAAGTATAGGAATCTAGATGCTTGCAGGTAAGATCTGCCAATGGGCAGTCGCATTCACATTGGCCTAAAACTGCAATCGTGGTTCGGGACAAAAGTCTTGTGATTCGAACGCACCTTTTTGATATAGGTAATGGCCACTAATCGCAATCATGGCGGCATTATCAGTGCAATACTCAAATTTTGGGATAAATACTTTCCATCCGTGTTTTTGACCTAATTCGATTAATTTAGCCCTTAGACCTGAGTTAGCGCTCACGCCACCCGCAATGGCTACATTAGTTACTCCAAAATCATTAACAGCTTGCTTGAGTTGTTTGGTGAGGATATGGACAATGGTTTGTTGGACACCTGAACATAGATCCATAATATTTTCATTGATAAACTGCTTATCTAATGCCATCTCTCTCTCTAGGAAATAGAGGATGGATGTTTTTAGACCGCTAAAACTATAGTTGTATCCATCGACTTTAGGCTCGGCAAATCTAAATCTACGGCTATTACCTGCTTTAGCATATTTATCGATCAGTGGACCGCCAGGGTAGGGTAATCCAAGCATTTTTGCGGCTTTATCAAATGCTTCTCCAGCGGCATCATCAATGGTTTGGCCGATAATTTCCATTTCCAAATAATCTTTTACAAGGACCAATTGGGTATGTCCACCCGATACGGTAAGACATATAAAGGGAAATTCTGGCTTTGGGTCATCAATAAAATGTGCCATTATGTGGGCTTGCATGTGATTAACACCTATAAGTGGCACATTGAGTGCTAAGGCAAGACCTTTGGCAAAGCTAGAACCTATGAGCAAGGCTCCCATAAGACCGGGTCCCTTCGTAATGGCAATAGCTGTAATGTCTTTTTTGCTAATCCCTGCTTCTCTAATAGCCACATCAACCACAGGTACAATATTTTGCTGATGGGCTCTGGAGGCTAGTTCAGGAAATACACCACCATATTTTTCATGCACT
>CAYZQX010000236.1:0-6908 GCA_964480615.1 uncultured Chitinophagales bacterium
TTATTGTTACATATATACATCCACATCGATGTTATAGCTCACGGATTTATATCTGCTATGTAAACCAAACAGTTCGAGCTCTTTTCGGATTGCTGATTTGGTATAGGCTATATCAGCAGCCACTGGATGGTATTTTATAATTATAGATCGGATATGTATAAGCCTGACAAATGAAACGGTAGGTGGGGTAGGTCCCAGTATCAATAAGTTGTGCTGGTTACGCCATTGTGTAGCGAGAAATGTTGCCGCTTCATTGAGGAGGTCTTTGTTTTTATGCTTGAGTGTGATGCCTATTATCTTGCTATAGGGCGGATAAAAAAATTGTTTTCGTTCCTTCATTTCCAAGTCATAAAAATGCTCAAATTGGTTGTTAATGATGTAGGGAAATATGTAATGGCCTGGCTCGGTAGTTTGTATTATAACCTTTCCTCCTGAATGATCTCTGCCTGCTCTTCCAGCCACTTGTACCATCATTTGATAGGCGCGTTCAGGTGCACGAAAGTCGAGTCTTTGCAACATTTGATCAGCGCTTATTATACCCACCAGCCCTACATTGCTAAAGTCCAATCCCTTCGCCACCATTTGAGTACCTATAAGTATTTTAATCTTTCGATCTTCAAAGTCTTCCATGATTCTTTGAAAGGAGGATTTGCGACTGGCGGTATCAATATCCAGCCTGCCCACCTTGGCATCAGGAAACAAGAGCTGCATCTCATCTTCAATCTTTTCAGTACCAAATCCATGGATCTCCATGGTGGGATGATGGCATACCTCACATTCACCTTTCAATGGTTTGGTATAGCCACAATAATGACAGCGCAAGGTATTGTTATACTTATGAAAGGTAAGTAGTACATCACAATGGAGACATTTGCTTACATTATTGCATGTATTGCATACTACATAAGGAGAAAACCCGCGTCTATTTTTAAATAATATTATTTGCTTGTCTTGTGCGAGCTGCTGTGCTATTTCATCCACTAATTCTTTAGTGAAATGGGTAATCATTTTCTTTTCTTTTCTAGCCTTTGCTATATCGCTCAGCACATAATTAGGGGAGGCTACGCCACCAAATCGCTCACTGATTTTTACATAGCCATATTTATTGAGCTTGGCATTGGTATAGGTCTCAAATGAAGGTGTTGCAGTACCCAATATAACTTTTGCACCAAATAGACTTGCGAGATAGACCGCCGAGTCACGGGCATTGTAATGCGGATTTACATCGAATTGTTTATAGGAAAGTTCGTGCTCCTCGTCAACTATTATAAGGCCGAGATCCTGAAACGGCAAGAATAGGGAGGAACGTGGTCCCAGTATTATTTTGTATAGCCCTTTTTTGACTTTATTCCATATCTCAACTCTTTCTTGGTCATTAAAACGGCTGTGATATACACCTATTTTTTCTTTAAAAACTTTTCTCAATCTTTCGATCATCTGTGTAGTTAGCGCGATCTCAGGTAACATAAAAAGCGTTGTTTTGCCTGATGCTAAGTACTCGGTAATGAGGTCGATATATATCTGTGTTTTGCCACTGCTGGTAATGCCATGTAACAATACGACATTATGGGATTCAAATTTTTGTTTTACAGCATCTTTACATGCTTGTTGCGTATCGCTAAGCTTGTAAGTAAGGGCAGGGTGTGCATCATTATAGTATAGTCTATCTACTGTTTTTCGCTTAGTATGAAATATGCCTTTTTCCAGGAGACCATTTAGTACACCAGCATTACTAGCAGCTTTTTTAAGCAACTCTTTTTGACTCACATCTTTATATGGTCCTCCTAGTGAATAAAATGAAAGCAAGAGTGCTTCTTGCTTAGGTGCTTTGGCTAACAATTCAAACAATTTGCGCTGGCTGTCTTCAGGGAAATATTGTTCATCTAAGTAAATATAGTTTTCAAGTTTTGGCTTGTATTTCTCTTCAATCTCTTCCCAGTGTATTAATACTCCTTTCTCTAAAAGCCCTTTTATTACCAACGACACATTTTGTTTTTGCAAGATGGCTTGTACATCCTTGATGGTGAGCTTCTGTTGTATTTGCAACGCCTCCACAACCATAAATTCATTGTCATTCAGTACCGATGAATCTATGACCCAGTGTGGGTGTATGGCGATCATCATGGTGCTGCTCAGTTTAAAGGCGGAAGGCAAAGCGGCTATCATTACCTCGCCTAGAGAACACATATAATAATCGCTGATCCACTTCCAAAATTTTAGATGTATAGGATCGAGCATACGCTCTTCATCCATCACCGCAAGTAGGTCTTTTAATGGCTGATCAGTATCGGGTGTATCTCTAATAGCATATACGATGCCAGCATAAATTCTGTTTTTCCCAAACTGCACTTCGATCCGCTTTCCTACTTCGATCTGAGGTTCTAAGGAGACTGGAACATTAAATGTATATATCTGTGATAAGGTTAGTGGGACTAATACATCGATGATCATAATGATGCAAAATAGTGCAATTTATTTTAATCCACTCACTTGTGAATTAGGGATAAGCTAATGGTATTTTAGGAAGGTTAATTTTGCCACTGAGACTAGGAGTTGATTTTTGAATACGATGGCTGTAATGGGCTTCTTTTGAGCCTTGTTTAGGTGCTTGGACTATCCTTGTGACATTACATTCAGGATTTGTCTTGCAGTATCCTGTGTGCTGGGTACTTGATAACGGGAATGATCTAATTTTTGACGCAATAAAGCGGTTAAAAAGCCTATTAATTCTTCATCGGTATTGCCCACCCACATACGATCCTTCACAGTAGGTCGGCCTACGTCCGTGGTCACACAGTGCAATCCTGCATACAAGGCTTCGAAGAATACATAAGCTTGTCCTTCAGTTGTAGAGGTGTGCAGAAATAGCTTAGAGCGGTGTAAATAGGCGATTACCTCCATGCGATCTATAGCACCTGTTAAAGTGATGTGATCAGCTAAATCATTCGCTTGTATATAGGATACTATATCAGCTTTTTGTTCTTCATTACCGCCTACTATGACCGTTTTAAGTGTAGGGAATGCTGGGATCAGTCGATGCAGTATCTTTACAAAACGCAAATAGTTTTTGAGGAAGGACAAGCTGCCTACACCTATAATGTCAATATCCCTAGCTTCATCCGCTGGAATAGTTAATTGATTAAAGCGGTTACAGTCGAGACCTAAGGGTATCATATAGTCCACCTGATGTCCAGTAGTGTTGTAATATTCTTCTACACTGTGCTGGGACATACCAATTACCTTCATCTTTTTGAGCGGTAATATTTTTAGGTATTTGTTTTTCGGTTTTGAATCTTGCCCTACGATAATGGCATAGAGTGGGATATTGTATAAGCGACTGTATATGCTACCTATCCAAGCACACTCCGTAAGCCACATAGCGAGTAAGATGGTTTCATTTTTGTTTTTGCATTGTTTATGTATATGGTGCAATGCTTTACTCCAAGTGATAAATCTATGGGGATATGGACTATTTTTTCCGCCTAATGCAATTATTTCAACTTGATTCCACAGGTAAGTTCTTGCGGTGAATGGATACTGAAAACTGATCACTTTTACTTGTATTTCCTCATCGGCAGTGGCTAATGCGCTAACTAAATTTTGGATGATCGGGATGCAGTCTAGTTCCTGTTCATCAGTAGGAAATCCTGGACTAAGTACAATTATCTGTTTTATGGAATTCAATTGTGATGATGGTTAAAATAGTTAGTAGGAATAAAGCGTTCAGGGCGCATCCACCTACAAGGGCTGTTTTTTATTTTGATCCATCAAAGATCGCAAATTTTAACACAATAAGAAATTGATCAATTGTATATGTGCAGGGGTATTTATTATGCAGATGATTTGAGATTTATTGATCAAGGCTTTTTATTTGATTTTTTAGTGTTGATAATAAATAAAAAACACAAAGGGGCTGGCTGACTGTACGCTATTTATTTATTGTTGTTTACAGTCTGCAAGCCCCCTGTGCTAACGCTTGTAGGTCTTACATAATGGGCTGACTCTAACTAGCGCGAATCACAATTAATGCCCCATGCTTCCCCCTCCCCAAATAGAAACTTATTCCAAGATATTGACATTCGCAATTGACCAGTTTTTCAACATGCGATTTTGCTATTATTGATGTAGATTGCACAAGCACTTATTATATACATACACATCCTATTCATCATACCATAAAGCATCATCATTTATAGTGGTAATTTTTGTCTTTCTTTACATCTTTAATCATCCATTTACTATCCACCTAATATCGGATGGAAGTATGGCTTAGTGATGTGTCACTATAGTTATGCAAACAAGCGCAAGGATTATTAATCATAAAATTTCACTTCACCTGTCTCTACATCATATAGTCCTCCTACTATAGTAAGTTGACCTTGTGATTCAAGATCGGCAATGATTGGACTTTCTCTTCTCACTCTTTCGATGGTGAGGTGTACATTCAGTTCAGTTACATTGTTTACAAACTTGGTGTTCGTACCATTGCGGTTTTCTTTTGTTTCTTTTTCATTGTATATAGCGGGTTGCACTTTATTGAGCAAGGTGGTAAGATTGCCCATTTCTACATGGTTACAAGCACCTATTATTGCTCCACATTTAGTATGTCCTAATACCACAACTACTTTGCTACCTGCTACTTTGGTAGCAAATTCCATGCTCCCTAGTATATCCTCATTTAATATGTTGCCAGCAATCCTAATGCTGAATATGTCACCAAGACCTTGGTCGAAAATCAACTCTGCTGAGGTTCGACTGTCGATACAGCTAAGGATAGTGGCGAAAGGGAATTGTCCGGATGATGTTTCATTGACTTGTTGCAAGAGATTGCGACTAACTTTTAAGTTGTTGACAAATCTTTGATTGCCTTCTTTTAAAATTTGAAGAGCAGTTTGTGGGGTCAAGCTGCTTTGTGTTTCTTTAGAATGGGTGCGCATAAAAAATATAATTTGTTTTCAAAAAATGATGAGAGAAAGCCCAGTTATTTGGGAGCTGTTTTGGTATTGATTTGAATGATATTCACTAGGAATGAAAATGCCATTGAGCAGTATATATATGCCTTTGGAATTTCAAAGTGGAGACCTTCACCTATTAAGGCAATACCGATTAGCAATAAGAATGACAAAGCCAATATCTTAAATGAAGGATGGCGTTGTATAAACTCACTAATGGGCTTGGATGCAAGTAACATGATGAATACACTAATGATTACTGCGGTGTACATAATCCATAATTGACTAACCATTCCCACAGCAGTTATTATACTATCAATAGAAAAAACCAAATCAAGTATTATTATCTCTATGAGTAAGGATCTAAAACTAGGTTTTTTGATTTTATTTTCTTGGTTTGATTCTGCGAGTTCTGTTTTGTGGTAGATTTCCTTGGTGCTTTTCCACAGCAGAAATATTCCACCTAATAGAAGTATAATTCCTTTTCCTGAAAAATCAATATTCCAGATTGTGAATAGTGTGTTATCGAGTTTTATGATCCATGCTATGAGGGCCAGCAAAGCAAGACGAATTACTACTGCTAATCCCAATCCCCAATACCTCAACTTGTTGCGCTGTTCCTTTGGCAGTTTGTCAGCTAAGATGGAAATGAATATGATATTATCAATCCCTAGAATTAATTCAAGGGCGATTAATGTTAATAATGGAATAATTGTTTCAGTCATGGTTACTAATAATTATTAGAATGAATGGGCACATTATAGATGGCTTGTGAATGTTTAAGGGTTAAAATTTTTACCAGTGGTAAGGAAGCCGCCTCCTTATTCTTTTCTCTCCTTGTATTTGATACAAGATCTACATAGCCTATTAAAAGCATTGCCCCAATAGCTGTAAAGACCAAAACTGCCACCACCCCTGTTATATCATGGATTTTTAATTGGTTTGAGCTGGTTTTGGGAATTACTATTATCCAATTACTATGACATCCAGGATATGGAGTTTTCCCTTTTGGCTGGTAGAAGACAATGGTATGTTTTTATAAAAAGGCATTTTATTTGAACAAATATTGGGCAAAAATATATAAAAACTATTAATAGAGATAGTAATACTATTACTAATAAATGTTAAATAATATTTATTAATATATTTACTATCTTTGCAGCAAAAATCAGTCAATCATGGATTTCCAAGTAAAGTTTAATATTAACGAGCGGATCTTTTTGAGAAACCCTGAGAACAGCGAAGTGGGTAAGCTAATGGTCAAAAAAGCCATTGAGCTCATATATGAGATAGGGTTTGAACAGTTTACATTCAAAAAACTGGCGGTAGAGATCAATAGTACAGAGGCCACCATCTATCGTTATTTTGAAAACAAACATCGCCTATTGTTGTATATCCTCAATTGGTATTGGTGCTATATGGAATTCTTAGTCACCATAAAGTTGGAAAATGTAACTGACCATAAGGAAAAGCTAAGGATTATTGTTCACCTGCTCACCCACGAACTCGCTGATAGCGAAAATCAATTTGATTACAATAAGCGATTCTTGAACCAAATCGTTATAGCTGAAAGTAGCAAGACTTATTTAGTGAAGGAAGTAACAGAGATCAATAAGAATGAAGTATATAAGCCCTACAAGGATTTATGTGCTAAGATCTCTGAAGTTATATCCGCTTATAATCCCACTTATCTTTATCCACGATCATTGAGCACCACGATTATTGAAACCGCTCACCATCAACAATTTTTTAGCATCAACCTTCCCAAACTAACAGATATTTCACCGAATAATAAGACGGATTTTACTTGTCGATATATTGAAGATTTGTTGTTTAGCATATTGGGTTAATCCTTTGTTTTAATGTATAATAGAGGTCTGTTGTATAGCTTTTAATTTTCTAATTTTTGGCGATGCCTTACAGGCCCGGGCTGCTCCAGGCTACACTTCGTTTCGG
>CAYZQX010000237.1:0-6901 GCA_964480615.1 uncultured Chitinophagales bacterium
TAGCTGCTTTTTGTCCCAGTTCAGATCTTTTTTGACCTTCTATCTTAATCGAATTCATAACTGAATATTTTTTTATTTTTTATTTTAACTGCTTGTTTTCTAATCAACTTTTTCCAGCCTCGCCACCCGCTCTTTATATCAGTTTCAATTTTGAGGCATTTCACAAGCCATATTGATCCTTATTTTTATGCGCCATTCCTAACATTAAGCACGCAACAGGCTAAGCTTGTTACACGAACAATGAACTGATCGATTGATTGTCGTGAATATACTTAAATGCGGTGGCGAATAGATCTGATACTGTGAGCACCTTGATTTTATCAATATGCTTGCTCAGTGGCAAAGTATCCGTAACGACTAACTCCTCCAACACTGATTCCGTGATTTTCTCATAAGCTTGACCACTGAGTACAGGGTGCGTACACATCGCCCTAACGCTTATAGCTCCCTGAGCTTTGAGCAACTCTGCTGCATTGCATAAAGTGGAGCCTGTATCTATCAAGTCATCAATAATAATGACATTCTTGCCATTTACATCACCTATCACACGCATAGAGGCAATCTCATTAGCCCTTTTGCGGTATTTATCACATATTACCATCTCAGCGTTAAACTTAATGGCAAACTCTCTTACCCGCTTGGTGCTGCCCACATCAGGAGCGGCAAAAACCAAGTTGTCCAAATTCAATTTCTTGATATAGGGCATAAAGATAGGAAGGCTATCCAAATGATCAACTGGTATGTCAAAAAATCCCTGAATCTGTGGGGCATGAAGATCCATCGTAATGATGCGATCCGCACCCGCCGCCGTGATGATATTCGCAACCAGCTTAGCAGCTATACTCACCCTTGGCTTGTCCTTCCTGTCCTGCCTAGCAAATCCAAAATAAGGAATCACCGCTACCACATAATCCGCTGAAGCACGCTTAGCAGCATCAATCAGCATCAGAAGCTCCATCAAGTTCTCAGCTGGTGGGAAAGTGGATTGTATAAAAAATACAAAACTCCCGCGAACTGACTCTAAGATAATGGGTTGGAATTCGCCATCTGAAAATCTCTGAACCGTCGTTTGCGACAAGGGCTGGTGGTAGCTGACGGCTATTTGTTCCGCCAGATAACGGGTAGCCTCACCCGAGAATATCATTACAGTTTGATCCCTGCTCATTATTTGGGAGTGCAAAAATACAATAATTATTTATTTCCTCCTATATGCTATTAATTCTTTTTGATATTATCCACTTTTTGCCTCCTTAGCCATCCATTAGGCCATTCTACCGCCATTTTTTACTTCCATTTACCACCCATTACCCTTCTTATGGCTTCACTGAGCCAGCATCCCGCCACCTCATAGGCATAGGCATCGCCATCCTTGCGCTGCTAGTGGCCTCGGAAGGGCGTAATTCACAGCTGGGATAAAACCAATTTTTGGACAGAAAACGAAAACTTCAAAAAATTCCTATAATGCCCAGTTTAGCAATCCCCCATCACCGAAGGATAAGAGTTGCTCAGCGTGTCAAGTGACGCGGTAGTTATAGTTCATCCAATAAATTTTAGGTTATGTGGTATGTTGGTTTATTATTTGGGCCTTCCCCTGCGGGTCGCTACGTTGCGGGCTCCACTTCGTTCCGGTGTGTGGGCGGGGCTAACAGCCACCTACAGCCGCCCCGCCCACACACTAAACCCTCCACATCGCTAAGGCGAAACAGCCGCATATTTCCAATGATTACTAACTGACGCAGTTCAAATAAAAAATAGGTTATAATGGGATCAAGATGGTATGTTGTGTTTTTGAAAAAAGGGTGGTCGCGGAGCAAGGTAGTCTAGGAACAAGTTTATTTACCCTAGACATCAATTATTTGAGGAATAAGTAATTCTCAAAGCGCATCTGCTGCACTATCCCAATCCCAGCACCTGTACGCTTCATATAGACTCAAGGAGCGAAGATGGGCTTGAGGGCGACTACTTGTTTTGCGATGCCGCAGGCTCGCTCATTTCGGCTTTTCCCGCCGCTACAAGGCAATTTGATGTGTGCGAATGGCCAGTAGGTATTTATTATTGTGAATGGGTGAATAATATGGGAATGAGGGAACGCCATAACTTGTGCAGGGTAGGGGATATTGATCACTAGCAGATCACTGGGTATGCGCCGATTGCAATAAAGGAATGGCATCATCGCCCTTGATATTTGCGTTCTAAAAAAATGGGATAAAGATTGCAGCGGAAATCCTTTTAAGAGGCAAGCTGATAGATAACTGTGTGACATGTGTTTTGAGGCTAAGACCAGATATTTTCTCGTCCTTCTTGCCTCCTAAGAGCTAGTAGCCTAAAATCAAGCTTAAGCGCAGCTTCTTGTTGCCGCGTAAAAAATAGAATACTCGCAAGTAAGGTGGGTCTGCCCCTAGTAGATAATTTAGTGCCTGCTCGATAAGTCCGAAATCTTTTATACTAAACGATTAAAGAATATTCAAGAGAAAGGAAATGTAATAAAAAATGCTGCGTTTTAGTAAAAAAGCTTGCATCATAAATAGGCAGTGTCTTCTCTTACATAGTACTTATTCAAGTTGTATTCGCGATAGGGATCGCAGCGACACCCCACAGCGACGCAGGAGCGAGGAGTATAGCGTAGAGCCCGGGCCTTTAGGCATCGCCAAAATCAACTACTTATGAGTTATTTTAGCAAGTTCTATGTAGCTGTCAATACATCTTGTGCGGCAGCTTATTGCCTAGTGAAGGCAGGAATTGCAAAAGGGAGGCCATCCTTGTATGATGGAATACGAGCAGTTAGGGGTGAAAATAAATTAAAAATCTTTTGTCCTAATGGTCTATATAATTCGTAACTTTGCGGGCTAATGGTAGAAACAGATATAATCATTATAGGTGCAGGTCCTTGTGGTCTTTTTGCCGTATTTGAAGCAGGACTTGTAAAACTTCGTTGCCACTTGATAGATGCTTTACCTATACCAGGTGGGCAGTGTGCAGAGATCTATCCCAAAAAACCAATTTATGATATTCCGGGTTTTCCCGAAATTCTCGCTGGCGATTTAATCCAAAATCTTATGCAACAAATTGCACCCTTTAAGCCAGGATTTACCCTAGGCGAGCGGGCTGAACAGTTTGAGCTGCTCCCTGATGGACGGTATAAGATAACCACGAACCGCGGCACAGAACACAGCGCACCCATCGTATTTATAGCGGGTGGTCTGGGCTGTTTTGAACCACGCAAACCACCTATTGAAAATATTTTTGAGTTTGAAGACAAGGGTGTGGATTACATCATCAAAGATCCAGAAAAATACAGGGGCAAAAAAGTTGTGATTGCAGGTGGTGGAGACTCCGCACTAGACTGGTCTATCTATCTCGCTGAGCTCGCTGCTGAAGTGGTCATGATACATCGTCGCACACAGTTTAGAGGCGCACCCGATTCAGTAGAAAAACTGATGCACTTAGCCGAGAACGGAAAAGTAAAATTGATCACTAATGCTGAAGTAGTAGGTCTTAATGGCAATGGCCGATTAAATGATGTGGTGATCCAGCAACAAGGAGTGGATAATTACAATTATCCCACTGATCATTTTATCCCGCTTTTTGGCTTGTCACCACAGCTCGGGCCTATCGCAAATTGGAATCTCAACCTCGCAAAGAATGCAATTAATGTAGATACTGTAGATTACAGTACCAATATACCTGGTGTATATGCCATAGGTGATATCAATGAATATGTAGGCAAGCTAAAACTGATATTATGTGGATTCCACGAGGCAACTTTAGCAGTGCAAAGCGCTTATCGAAAAATAAATCCCGACAAAAAACTCACACTCAAATATACCACAGTCAATGGTGTGGAGGGTTTTTAAATAATTAACCATAAGCAAACTATTTTATTATAAAAATAAAAGCCTGAAATATTAGGATACAATGGAAGAGAATACTATACAGATTACGATAATAGACCGGGAGGATAATCCACATATCGTCGAAGCTCCGCTGGATATGAATCTCAACTTAATGGAGTTGTGTAAGATCTATGAATTGCCCGTACTAGGCACCTGTGGCGGTATGGCCTTGTGCAGTACTTGTCAAGTATATGTATTATCCGACCACTCCTTGCCCAGTATGCAAGATGCTGAAATGGACATGCTCGATCAAGCATTTAATGTGCTGGATAATAGCAGGCTTGGCTGTCAGTTAAGACTACTAAAAGAAATGGATGGCCTTGTGGTAAAGCTCGCACCACAGGTTTCTTAAAAAACTATCATAGTCTATTAGTAGAACCTACTAAATAGACTACGTATGGACTGATTATTAACAAGCTAATCCATAAGTGTTTGGGTGAATTTAGCTTGCATCTATAACACAATTTTTCTTTACCTATACATTTTTCATATCCCACTAAAGGTGCGGATACATTTGACACAAAAACTAATTATTGTATGTGGTATGTAAACTTCTTATTACTTTAGATACCAGCTGGATTAATTTATTATGAGATCGGATCAAAAAATCTCTTAGTAAAGAATCAAAGAATTGGTGTTAGACTATGAATTAGGCAGATAGCAGATGATGGTCTTGTTATATTATTTTATAAAATTTGCCGAACGTAAGGCAGAAAATTCCTGATTAGCGATGTACAGGTATTATCATGCAATTGTAATTTTTTTTATTCTAGTGAATACATACAGGTATTTGTAACTATATTTGTAGAACACAAGCCGATAGTTATATGAAACAATCTTAAAATCCAAGAAGCCCCAGTTTTATATGAAGATTATTATGGGTGCAGTTTTTTCATTCTTTGAGTTATTGTAAATTCTTGAATTTGGGATTCTATTATGACTATTATCAGAACGAGTAGTCATACAATTAACTGTATTCCTTAAACTGAATCAGTGGTTAAAATTATGGTCTTGATTGTATGGTATATTCAATTGTCATTTGTTTACATTGATAGCGTGTAGCAGCTTTGTGGTCATTATGGTTTGAATAGGAGTGATTGAATAAATGTAAGATTAATAATAATTGCAATTAGCCATGCGCTATGGCCCACGAATTATTACATATCCTAATGCTAAAATATTTTAAGATAAATAGAATCTAATGGATTCTATGGGTGGCGAACAATTGAGAAGATTTTAGTGGCAATTAATGAGTAGATGTGTCAGTCAACAAAGTCCTCACTCTTCAATATAAATTAATAATGAAAGTACAAATAATATATCTTCTAGTGGTTCTGTTCAGTGTTACTTGTACAGGACAATCATTTGATGAACTGGAATCGCAGTTTAAAGCGAATCCAGATAGTTATTATCATAAAATAGATATGATAGATTCAGATAGTATGTATAGAATAAGGCTAGCTGAATTAGAAACACTTAGTACTAAGATTAAGGAACGTGAATTGGATCGTGCATTGGATTCATTTTGGTTATACTATGATAGAAATAAAAGTAAGTCAAATGCAATGTCATTCATTGAAGCACTCATTTATCATAATGGCATATATAATTCCAAAGCCGAATACCCCTATTTTATGAATTCAAACCGTTTGTCCAAAATAATATTTTGTGATAGTTGGTTTCATAAGTCTGAGATAACAAATTATATCGAAAGAATATTAACCAATAGGATTCGATGTGAACAAGTTCTATTATATGCTCCTGATTATTTGAATGAAACAATTTTATCCAGCTTAAAAGTACGATCATTAGAAGGGTCATTTTATGCCAAACTCGCTTTATCTAGATTAGGAGATCCTGAGGCCAGAAAATATTTAGATTCTTTATTTATTGCAAATCCCTCTCAATTTTATCCAAATCGTATTTATTTCATGCATCCTAAGGACGCGATAAAGATTGCAGCCAAATATATGATAGAGTTGCCATTAGAAAGACCCATTATAGGATGTACGCCAGAAAAAGGCGGGGAAAGTTTAGGTTATTATTCTATAGCAAGGAGATTATTAAGTAATGAATGTTTAGATTTATGGTCAAAACGTAAGGTTGATTTGAAAGAGGGCGATAATGTATTTAAAGAAATGGCAAAATGGATGCTTGAAAACATTGATAGTCTAACCTTCAAAACTCCTATACCAACATGCAAATAGTTAATTGTACAAAACATATCCTTTCATGGAGTGCATATTCTTTGATCTGTTCATTGATGGGGAGTATAATCATCTCTTCACAAAACAATTTTGTATTTCCCAGTATTATTACACCTTCCTACACAAACACCTGCGATGGTAGTATTGACTTAGATTTCGCTGCTCAAGGCTTTACCGTTGAGGATCTTCAGTTTCAGTGGACTTGTCTAACTAATTGTAATTGCGAAATTGTTAATGATCAAGAAGATTTGCATAATGTTGCTGTGGGTACTTACCATTTGTGGATACATTCCATTAGTGGTTGTGAAGGACAATATGACTTTGAAGTCCTAGGCTTATCATCAGCTGGAGAGTACGGTTGGTTATTACAGTCCTTTCCTTTTTAATGAAATGATCTGTTGAATATTATAGATTATAAGGGTGGCGAAAAATTGAGAAGATTTCAATGGCAGCTTATTCAAAAAAAATTGCAATAATAAATATCCTATGAAAAAGTTAATTTTAATATTTATTTGTTTTATGAATTCTATTCAGGCACAACAGGTACAATGTACTTTTAATGATTTATTTAATAATTATGATCCTAAAATTTCAGAATTTAGCTGTAATAAGTACTTAGCTGACAATTTTACACCTGAAACTATTGTAGATTCAGTATTTATGTATTGTTCTCAGCTACAAGATACCCTTTCTCTTATAAGAAGAACTGATCGAGGAATTAGACTTATTTCTTGGCCTGCTTTTAGAAGTAATGATATTAAGCAACAAATAACATTAATAGATAGTATGATTGTTCTATTA
>CAYZQX010000238.1:0-6894 GCA_964480615.1 uncultured Chitinophagales bacterium
ATTATTTAATGGCGGATATACCTGTACATCATAGATCAACCCTAAGTCATAAATATTCACGGGAATTTCAGGGTCAAAAATTGTTTGTAATCTTTCGATTACAAGGTTTCTAAATTGTTCAGCATCTAATACTGTTACTTGCATATTGCCATTGTGAGAATGACTATCGACTTGTGTTGCACTACTTGCTAAGCTATGAACTGTTTCTTGTTCCATATTTTTATTTTCATTAAGGAGTGATTCCGTATCGGTTTTCATTTTTTGGATCATCGCATCAAGTCCATTAGAACGTTGTGAACTAAGATGGCTGCGCAATCCAATATCATTGATAAATGTGAGATCCGCTGTAAGAATATCAGTGGGACTTAAGTCATTTAATACACGGATAAGCAAGGCAATAATCCCTTTAGTTATAACTGTATTGCTATCGGCTTGAAAGTGTATCTTACCTGCATTGTAAAAACTCTTAAGCCACACCGTACTCTGACACCCTTTAACGATGTTCGAATCAATTTTTAAGGCTTCGGACATAGCAGGTAATTTTTTACCTATATCGATGATGTATTCATAACGATCCATAGGATCATCGATTTCACTAAACTCACTAACTATTTCTAGTTGACGTTTTATGATTTCACTACTACTCATTTATCGCAACATTTTAATGGCACGCAAGAGTGCCGTTTCGAGTGCAAATACTTCTTCTATCTCATTGTAAAATGAGAAGGAGGCACGTACTGTACCACTAATGCCTAATGTGTCCATTAATGGCTGACAACAGTGGTGTCCTGTGCGCACCGCAATACCTTGCTGATCGAGCAATACGCCTAAGTCATAGGGATGTAGCCCATCGATATTGAAAGACAACACACTCACTTTATTTTCCATATCGACATCGCCATAAATGGTTGCACCATCAATTTGACGAATGAGCTCTGTGGCAGTATTGATCAATTGAAATTCAGTATTGTGTATAAGATCCCATCCTATATTTTCGATGTATTCTATGGCCTTGCCCAGCGCAATAACATCCGCAATATTCGGTGTTCCAGCTTCAAATTTATAGGGCAAATCGTTATAAGTTGTATGATCGAAACTGACTTGCTTTATCATTTCACCACCGCCTAGCATAGGAGGTAGTTGCTCTAGGAGTTTCCGCTTGCCGTACATAATCCCTACACCAGTGGGGCCACAAATTTTATGTCCTGAGAAAACGTAAAAATCAACATCAAGATCAACAACATTGATGGGCATATGTGCAGTAGCCTGTGCGCCATCGGCAATTACTAGGGCTCCGTATTGATGGGCAATTGCTATGATTTCACGCAAGGGATTTATTACGCCTAATGCATTAGAGGCATATACAATGCTTACAATTTTTGTGCGTTCAGAAACTAGGTTTTTGAAGGCTGTTATATCCAGCTGTTGATTATCTAGTAAAGGTATAACTTTAATACTGGCACCAGTCGTTTCACTAACCATTTGCCAGGGTACAATATTGCTGTGGTGTTCCATTGTGCTCAATAAAATTTCATCACCAGGCTTTAGCAGTATCTTTCCTAACCCTTGAGCAATTACATTGATCCCAAAGGTTGTACCATAGGTAAAATTAATTTCAGCAGCTTCGGAAGCACCAATAAAAGATTTGCACTGCTCTCTTACTGCTTCATAATGTTCAGTAGCCTTATGAGCTAAATAATGTGCTCCGCGGTGTATATTGCTATTGTACTCACGGTAATAGGTAGTGAGCGCATCAATGACTATTTGTGGTTTTTGGGTAGTAGCTGCATTGTCCAAATAAATAAGTTTTTTACCCCTTATTTGTGATTGGAGAATTGGGAAATCATGATTTATTGGTGTAATGAGCTGTTTCATATTTTATGAGTTCAAAAAATGATGGGAATCCTAACCAAGCTTATTAGAAATGTGCAATCGAATAGCGGCTTGAATGGTAGGATTAGGTATAGAGTCGGTGATCTCCATAACAAAAGCTTCGAGCAGCATTTTCTTTGCCATTTCTTTACCTATCCCACGGGCTTGTAGATAAAATATGGAATGATCATCTAGCTGGCCTGTAGTGGTGCCGTGAGAACACTTAACGTCATCAGCCCATATTTCCAATTGTGGCTTGGTATTAATAGTGGACTCGTTATCTAAAAGAATGTTTCTATTTGTTTGATAAGCATTGGTTTTTTGAGCATCAGGACGTACAAAAATTTTGCCATTAAATACTGCTACCCCACCCTCTTTTATTATGCCTTTATAGAGCTCATTGCTATGCGCATGTGGCATTATGTGATCTACGATGGTATGATTATCCATTAACTGATCTTGACTGGGCAAATAGACTCCAAGGAGATTGACTTCGCTATTAGAAGCAGCTAGGCGATTATGGATATTAGACCGCAATAGTTTTCCATTGATTTGAAAATTATAATTGGTGTATTTGCTGTCCTTGCAGGTTTTAATTTCCTGTAACAATACTTGGCTGGATTCGGATTTCTTATCAGTCAGTTGTATGTGGTGTAAATGTGCATTGTGCTCTAGTATGATTTCTGAAGCTATATTTTCAAAACTTGAACTATTAGCCTCATCTACATATTGTTCAAAAATGGTGGCAAGGCTCGATTCCCCAAGAATAATTAAGTGTCGTGGGTTGTGGAAACTGGCATTGTGGGTTGATATGCTTAGATGTAGAACATATAAAGGGTATTCAAGCTCATAATTATTGGGTAAGTGGACAAATAAACCATCCTCACAAAAGGCAGTATTCAAATCCCCAAAAGGGCTTTGACCTTCTTGTATGAGGGAAGCAAAATATTTATCCAATAATCCAGGAGAAAATTTCCGTGCTTCGGCAAAACTACCAATTACAAGACCAGGACTGTTATCCATTCTCACTGAGTATTCAGGCCTATAACGACCATTAATAAATACTAAACGATTAACTGGTTCATCGGGGAAGTATTGATTCAAATTCCACTCTCCGTGTACGATAGGATTTAGTTCAAAATCAGGTTGAAGACGGGGCCATACAGGGGTATATTTCCATTCTTCATTCTTGACGGAAGGGAACCCGTTTTTTGCAAATGAACGGTAGGCTGATTGCTGAATTTGATTATAGGGCAAGCTCGATTCGCCATTCAAAGCCAATTGCCGTTGCTGGTAATTATTTTCAAATAACTTATTAATATTTTTATTGGTGGTAATAGTTTCCATACTTTAATTGAGGCTTAAACCAATTCACTTATTTCTTCCTTAATCCAATCATATCCACGTTCTTCGAGTTCCAAGGCTAAATCTTTGCCGCCGGTTTTTACTATTCGGCCATCCATTAATACGTGGACAAAGTCTGGAATGATATAATCCAATAATCGCTGATAATGTGTTATTACAAGGGTTGCATTAGAAGGTGTTTTAAAATTATTTACTCCATTTGCTACTATGCGGAGGGCATCGATATCCAAGCCTGAATCGGTCTCATCCAGTACTGCAAATTTGGGATCTAACATAGCCATCTGTAATATCTCATTGCGTTTCTTTTCACCCCCCGAAAACCCTTCATTTACACTTCTTTGCAACATTTTAGGATTGATTTCTAGCAATTCCATTTTTTGTTTTACCATTACTAGAAATTCGCGGGTATCAAGTTGTGGTAACCCTCTATAATTCCGCACTTCATTTAATGCTGTGCGCAAGAAACTGGAATTGCTCACACCTGGGATTTCAACTGGATACTGGAATGCCAAAAACACACCTTTCCTAGCTCTAATTTCGGGATCCATATCCAGTAAGTTTTGGCCTTCGAATATTATATCCCCTTGTGTAATTTCATAATCATCCTTTCCTGCTAATATAGATGCCAAAGTGCTTTTGCCAGAGCCATTAGGTCCCATAATTGCATGTACTTCACCCGCATTTATTTCAAGGGTTAATCCCTTAAGAATTTGCTTTTCATTTATGTTGGCGTGAAGGTTATTAATTTTTATCATTGGTTTTAATTTTTTTATTTGAGCTTATTAACTTTTGTTACAAATTTATATTTATGGATCGTGTAGTAACTAGCCTACACTTCCTTCTAAACTTATGGATAATAATTTCTTTGCTTCGGCAGCGAACTCCATTGGTAATTCGTTGAGTACCTCCTTACAAAATCCATTGACTATTAGCTCTGTAGCAGCCTCCGTAGAAATGCCCCTTTGATTGCAATAAAAGAGAATATCTTCACCTATTTTTGAGGTGGTCGCTTCGTGCTCTACCTTCGCTGTAGGGTTAGCTGTTTCGATGTAAGGAAAAGTATGTGCCCCACATTTGTCACCTATTAATAAGCTATCACATTGAGAAAAATTCGTGGCATTGTCGGCATTTTTATGAACCTTCACCAATCCCCGATAGGAGTTTTGACTTTTGCCAGCGGAAATACCTTTACTTATTATTCGACTTTTGGTATTAGCACCTATGTGTATCATCTTAGTTCCCGTGTCGGCTTGCTGAAAATTATTAGTCACTGCTACAGAATAAAACTCTCCTATGGAATTAGCTCCTTTGAGGATGACGGATGGATATTTCCAAGTGATGGCCGATCCTGTCTCCACCTGCGTCCAAGATATTTTAGCACCACGGCCGGCACATAATCCACGCTTGGTAACAAAATTAAATATGCCCCCTTTGCCTGTATTGGGATCACCTGGATACCAGTTTTGAACAGTGCTGTATTTGACTTCAGCATTTTCTAGCGCGATGATCTCGACGACTGCAGCGTGCAACTGATTTTCATCGCGTATAGGAGCAGTACACCCTTCCAAATAACTGACATAGGCATTTTCATCAGCGATCAATAATGTACGTTCAAATTGGCCTGTATTAGCTTGATTAATTCTAAAATAAGTGCTCAACTCCATAGGACAACGAATTCCTTTTGGGATGTAACAAAATGAACCATCGCTAAACACTGCCGAATTCAATGCGGCATAATAATTGTCTGATTTTGAAACTACTGTACCCAAATATTTCTGTACTAATTCAGGATGATTTTGTACTGCGTCACTAAATGAACAGAAAATTATTCCCTTCTCAGCTAATGTGGCTTGAAAGGTGGTTTTCACGGATACTGAGTCCATTACATAGTCAACAGCAACATTCGCAAGTTTATTTTGCTCATCAATAGGAATTCCTAATTTCTCATAAGTTGCTCGGATTTCTGGATCTAGTTCATCCAGACTATTAAGCTGTTTATTTTGTTTTGGAGCAGCATAATAATAGATCGACTGTAAGTCAGGCTTAGCGTAATGGACATTGGCCCATTCAGGCTCTTTTAGCTTTATAAATTGGCGATAAGCATCTAATCGCCAATTTAACAACCATTCCGGTTCATTTTTTTTTGCAGATATAAATCGAATGGTATCTTCGCTCAAGCCTATTGGGGCTAAATCGCTCTCAATAGCCGAAACAAAACCCCATTTATACTCCGAAAGGGTTACGTTATCAATAGTTTGCTGAAAATCACTCATAATAATTGGCTTTCTTTCTAATACTAATGGAAAGTGGATGCAAAGTTAGCTAATCTATACTAAATAGTCAAGATTAAATATAAACATTTCAAAAACTCAATTTTCAGGTTTTGTAAGTGGCCTATTCTAGGCTATGTATTAGTTCCTATTTTTGAAAAAAAACGCGAAAATACCAGTAAGTATATACTGGTGCTATTAGAATCCTGCATACAAATATTGGAAAAACATTAAAGTCCTTTAACACTCTTTGTACACACCTATTACTTAAAATATAAAATATTTTGAACATAAAAAACGTTTTGTTCAAATCTAATCAAAAAATTATCCCAAATAATCAATACTTATGAAAATCCATCTAATTATAGCATTTATCTCTAGCAGTACCATTGGATTATTATTTTCAGATAACGAAAAAATTACGCCATTTTATACTCAAAACTTACCTACAAATAAAGTTGACCAAGGAGAAATACCGCAAGAAATCAAAACTGAAAAAACAATACATATTCAAGTAGCCCTATGCGATAATAAGACACAAGGAAATATTCCAGTACCCACACTTTTTGGAAGAGGGGATGATCCTAGCACTAACTTATTCTGGGGTGCGAAATATGGTGTAAAAACTGATTTATTGGATTCAGGAAATTGGGAATTATTGAGTACAGAAATGATAAGCCCAATTATTTTAGAAAGGATTATAATGAAGCATAAGCACTATGAGGTATATCTTGTAATCGATGCTTATAATGGCAGTGATATTCAATATTGTATGGAAGATTATATGAATGGTGCATTTAATACCAACTATACTACTATTGCATTTAATGATCGGAGTTTAGGTTTACATAGCAGAGCTGATTTGCTGGTATATGTAGGACACAATGCACTGATGGATAAGCACATAGATCCACCATTAGTTAAAGAAGGACTTAAAGCTCCAGACCTAATGTTGTTTACAAGTTTTGGCAAACAGTTACTAGAACCCATACTAAAGAATTCCAAAGCGAAAGTATTATTTTCCAGTGATGGACTAATCAGTCCAGACGAATTCACCTTAGAATCTGAACTTGCGCAATGGGTTGATCGAGAGACAATAGACACAAATAGCGAAATGTATAAGCTATCCATTATCGAGGATCATACTAGACCAGGTTACTAACTAAGGCTTGCTAAATAACTCAAAAATTTGCGATTATGGCGATGCCTGCGGCCTGGGTTACTTGCAACTTTATTTTAGCTATAGGTAGCAAGAATCTGCGCTATGGCTTGATTGCTTGTGGAATAATAATATATTCTATTGGCAACAAGAATCTGCGCTTGCGGTTGATTTTTCGCTATACTCCTCGCTACTTGCTGAATAGTTTATTTTCAATGGCAAGCAAGA
>CAYZQX010000239.1:0-6854 GCA_964480615.1 uncultured Chitinophagales bacterium
GCAGGTTCTTGTTACCATTAGAAAAATAATAAATTCGCAAGTAAGCCCACAGCGACGCACAAATCGAGCGATAGCGAAGATTCTTGCTTGCCATTGAAACTAAACTATTCAGCAAGTAACGAGGACTTGTAGCAAATAGCCCAGGCCGCAGGCATCGCCAAAATTGCATACTTATGAGTTATTTAGCAAGCCCTAAATAGGAGGGGCATTTTATTTTTATGGAGTATGCTTTATTACTGAAATGCTTCAATTCAGTGCATATCTATGGCACTTTCAATCGCTACAATTCTTTATAATAAACCAATTCGCAAGTATTGAACAAGTCATTGTATTGTACTTGTGTTCGTAAAGTAATAGCAGTTTTAATCATACGTTTTTATGAGTTAATTCTCTTGATTATTTCACTACTCTCTCTTTATCTGCTGCATAAAAAATCTTAGATACTAATCAAAAACATCATTCATAATGGCTTTATCAATCATTGACTAACACCTATCTTGGTACCCACCGCTTCTAGCACTAAATCATAATAATTAATTCCTTTTAACTTGCTGATTAACCATAGCTTGTAATTAATAGCCTCATTAGAACCTGGTTCAAATGGAGGCAAGGTGCTGATCCATTTTTCTATCCTAGTAACGTCTTTGGATTCCCTTTGCCAGTAAGGCTTTTGGGCCATTAGTTCGATTATTTGTATGAACTCTTTTTCCTTGGCAAAACTGGGATTCTTAAGCTCTTTAGCAAAGTGTCTTTTAATCTCAGGTATTTTAGATAATAAGTACATTTGATCATTGTTTTCATAGTGGAGAATTAACTCTACGATGTGAATGCTGAGCTGCATAGGTGCAATGAGTGTTTTTTGTACTTCAAAATCAAGCAAGGGTAATAATGCCTTAAGCGCTAGTTTAAATTTTTTATCATTAAAGTAAGAGACCGCTAAATTCAAATTGATATAGTGATCATAAAAAGTGCTGCCTCGGTATTCTGGATTCTCCTTAATCTCTAACAGTAATTGCTGTGCCACTTCATTGCGTCCCAAAAATGAATTATTACTCGTTAGGGCTTGATGGTACATCCACGAATATTTTTTATAAAACTTTTTCTTGTCCTTCAATAATTGTTCTAATAGATTGTCTGCATAATGCATCGCTATATCAAATTTCTTATTAATGGTGCACACATTAATTAACCAATTGAGAATTACAAATATTTTTTCATAATACTTGCCTACAAATAAATTCTGCGCTGTAAATCTTTCGATGCATTCAAGAAGATAAGTCTCCAATCCTTTAAAATCTTTTTGCTGCAATAAATTTTTGCGTACTAATTCATGTACTTTAAATTCAAAATCAATTGTGGATATGTTTTCCTGATCTATTGATAAGTGCTGTATAAGACGTTCTATCTCACCTGAGATCTCTTTATCCCGGGCATCAAAATTGGAGTTTATTAGTTTATAATTGATTACACTAATAAGATAGTCAGCAGCCATCGTTTGTTGGTGTTTTTCTTGATTGTCTTTTTTCTTTTGAAAATACTCCTCTGGGTTAATGGTATATACATCTACTGATAGCCTAATAAATTCATCGTAAATGATGTTGAGGAGGTCTAAATTATAGCTCTCTTCGGCCTTTTGCTCCGCCTTACTGAGATAATGTAATGCGATGGGATAATCAGATTTCAACCTAAATATGTTTGATAATTGTATTAATTTATAAATGTCGGTTCGCTCATCCATTTCTCTATGGAGGAGCAATAAGCTGTTCTCTATATCATCAATCAATCTGTTTTTTAGCCTGTAATAGGCATTTTTATTATTATCTTCAAACAAAAGACTTACCAAGGAATCTGAAAATTCATCGCCATCCTTATTCCTTATCTCTTCAAAAAGTTGAATGTTTTTATTCATTCCCCCTTTGTTCGTTGTGATTCTTGAGGTATATAATTTAAAATTGCGTATTTCTTCCTTGCTCAATGATCCTATTAGGGATGTTAAATGATATTTTGACATAAAACTATGTTTTGGGTGCGTAAGATAAATAAAAAAAATAATATTTTTCAATTCATAACAAGACTATTTTTGTCGATTAAATACCTTACAATAATGAAGAGGTCGTTTTTCTTATTTTGTACATTGATTATTTGGTCCACAGGCCTTCTAGGTCAGGGACAATATTCCACCATTAAACTTACCAATGCTGAATCGGTAGATTCAGTGAGTTTAGGGTGTAATATGCCTATGAATTTAACATTTTTAAATGATGGTAATAATACTTTTTCGTCTTCTAGTTGGGGAATACATGTGAATATTAGCACAGCAGAGCCCCCTTCAAATTTGGAAGAAGTAGAGAGTCAGTTTTTTTTCCGCTTACCTCCAATTGTAATCTTACCAGGGCAAACTGTAGAGTTGCGACAAGATCTCCCTGTACAGCCGGACTTATTTTCTTATAATGAGAGCGAAGATCAATCCCTAAAAAACATTGTAATTATTTGGGGTGGAGGTGTTGCCCTCGATCCCACTATCGGTGTTGATAACTATGCAGTAAAAGACGTAGAAGTGGTCGCCTATAAATTAATTGAAAATGAACTTGAAACGCCAGCATCTATTGATATTTCAGGCCCTATAGAGGAAAATGACCTGCCTAATCAAATCCAAAACTTTTTTCAAGGGGGCCCTGGGCAAGATGAAGAAATTCTATTTGCTAATTTAGTAAGTTCAGGGAATAGTTTTTTTTATGAGGTTGCTGTGGATGACCAAGACACGCATTACTATTATTTTAATATGAGTGGGCAACCACTATTTGAAGATCACGATGGTCAACTTTTAGGTCCTATTGATGATTATGTATTTAATCCTGGTGGGCCTACTGATGTTTCCTTTGTTGAAATTGATGGGATACATTATTTTAGTGAAGAGATAGAGCCAGGGCAGTATATCTATTTTACATTGTATGGAGACTTTGTATGCTTTTGCAATAACCCCGTAAATCCACTCTACGAAGAGATGCAAAACACACTTGCCTTCTTAGGTTCGCAGGATTCCACTTTTACATTCGAACAACAGGGATCTGGACCTTTTGCATATAGTACCCAGGATAATCAAGGAAATCAATATTTTTTCAATCACAATGGTAATCTAATCTATCATATTAATCCAGCCAACCCAGTTAATATTCCTTTGTCACCTAGTCATTATCCTACTGATATAGTCAATGCGGTGGCTCAATATTATCAAGGTTATAGCATTACTCAGCTGGATGTACTAAATGTTTTAGATTGTGGGATGTATTATCAAGGAAACTTGAGTAATGGTATTGAATTTATTTACAACGCCGATAATCCGCAACCTATAACCATAATTTCGGGAATCAGTGATGTCGATTATCAACTGCTATATACTTGGCCTAATCCTGTGAGCGACCAGCTTTTCATACAATCACAAACTAATTTCGATTATCTTTATATTATTAATATGGATGGCAAAAAAGTGATGGAGTTTTATGATAATAATATAAGCAGGATTGATGTTTCTATGCTGCCCCCTGGTCTATATTTAATCGAAGGATTAAGTGATGCTATGTATATTCAATCAAGATTTATTAAAGATTAATATTGCATTTAGTCATTAAACTGCATCATAAGACAATATTGAGCTAGGTTAATTTATTTCCCCTTGTAGGTCTTTAATTAATTGATGTTATACCGAATTTATTGATTGGTGAGCATTCAAAATTACCAAGGCGGTCTTTATTTTGAATATATCATTTATAATTGTAGGATAGTTATATAGGCAGTGGAAAAAACAAAATAGCAGCTGTAACCATAAGCTATAAGAAAACAATTGACCAAGACATATTTTAATATTTTATTTCTTAATAATGAAGGAGAAAATTAGAGCTGTAACACTTAGTGATATTGATGGACTAAAAAAAGTAGTTGATTCAAGTGAATTATTTCCTTCTGAATATTTACAGGAAATGATGGCGGATTTCTTGTATAATCCAGACTCTCAAGACAGTTGGTTTACATATATAGAAAAAAATGAACCAGCCGCAATAGTTTATTGTGTTCCTGAAAAGCTGACAGAGGGTACCTATAATGTGTTAGCAATCGGGGTATCCCATGAATACCAAAGAATGGGAATAGGAATTGAAATGATGAAATACATTGAGCATTTTCTTATACAAAAGAATGGTAGAATCGTAATAGTGGAAACTTCAAGTGATGATGCTCAAACTGGTGCAAGAAGCTTTTATCTAAAAATTGGTTATACTCAAATGGCTGTCATAAAAGACTTTTGGAAAGATGGAGAAGACAAAATTGTTTTTTGGAAAAGGTTGTAAGGAAAAGCTTGACAACTATAACATTGTGTCCAATACCCATTAACCATTAACCACCTTTGCAATAGTGGACTTGGTTCTTCACTTATTGTTATGCAGTTGGGGGTCATTCAATCCATGTCTTCGAAATTTGGGGATATAACATCACTCAAGTTAATAGTATATACTGTGGGTCTATTTTCGTTGTTTTAGATTATGGAATGGGCAATTTTTTGCTCGATCTAAGCATTTTTTTTGTTCTTTATAGTGTTTTCAAACAACAGCCTTGAGGATAAGTTTTTTTATAGCAACAGATAATAGCGATAGGGATAGTAGGGGTTTGTACTGTGTGGCAGGCTATGTGATGCTTTAGCTCTTGATGCGTAACAGCCTGCCCCACAGTACCGAAGCAAAGCGAAGCCCTGTAAAGCCCGGGCCGAAGGCATCGCCCAAATTCATTTTTTAATAGTAAAAAATTTCGCACATTTATATACGGTGGTGAGCCCTATTTTGTTCTTTCTAAACGCTTATTTTCGACTGATTACCTGGATTATAATTGTTAAGCAATTCTGAGTTTTATGCCCTTCGTGGATTGTTTTTTTGTTAATTTTTGTGCATAGTCAATTATTAAAACTTATCTTGAGAATTGAGTAAAATAAATTAAAATATTTATTTGGGTGTGTAAGATATTCGGTAAATTTTATTTGAATCTTTGGCTATTAGTTGCTAAATTTGTGTATCTATTTATGGCGAGTATTGTACGCGATTCCCAAAGAGAATATTTTGTTTTTTAGATCGTGGTTTTGTTTTTTGGGTGCGTAAGAAAGTCTTGTTTTTTTTGTTTTGTTTATTATTTTTAATGTCCATTTTTGTACCATAATTTTTTCTTATCCAAATTAAGTATCAAATAAAATTTTCAAAATGAAAAGTTTTTCAAAATTTATTTTAGGTTGTGTTTTCAGCGTATTGCTGTTTGCTGACTTAAATGCCCAAATTGATCCAGCAGGTGGACCCGGAGATGGGCTTGCGCTGGCTGAATTGTATGAGTTGTTTTCAGCAAATTCCGATTGTCTGGATGGCACATTGGTAACAGATTTTGCCACGGTAGCAGATTTGCTTAGTTATGTTTCGGTCAATTGTGATTTCCCATTAGGTGGGGGTGGTTGGCCTGAAGATAGTATGGACTGGGTTCCTGGCGGATGGCCTGATGGTGATCCTACTGGAGGCTGGCCAAGCGATACTATCGACTGGTTCCCAGGTGGCTGGCCAGGTGATAGCACAGGTTTAGGAGGCGGCTGGCCTGATGACAGTACAGACTGGTTCCCAGGCGGTTGGCCAATTGATAGCATTGATCTAGGAGGCGGCTGGCCTGATGACAGCATCGACTGGTTCCCAGGCGGTTGGCCAGGTGATAGCACTGGTTTAGGAGGCGGCTGGCCTGATGACAGCATCGACTGGTTCCCAGGCGGTTGGCCAGGTGATAGCATTGATTTAGGAGGCGGCTGGCCAGGTGATAGCATCGACTGGTTCCCAGGTGGTTGGCCAGGTGATAGCATTGATTTAGGAGGCGGCTGGCCTGATGACAGCACAGACTGGTTCCCAGGTGGATGGCCAGGTGATAGCATCGATTGGAATCCAGGCGGCTGGCCAACTGATAGCACAGGCTTAGGTGGCGGTTGGCAAGGTGGAGATCCAAATGGAGGAGGCCCATTTTGCGGTGGTCAATCACTTGAAGAATTTGTAGCTGAAATGATGGAGGAATATCCTTCTTGTTTTGAAGGAACTGAAGTATTTGCAACAGTGGATGAGTTATTCTCCTATTTAGATAATTGCGAAGATTTTACACAAGGGGTAGAATGGGAATGGCCTGACAATGGTGAACCAGGAACAGGTGGAGGACCAGGAAATCAAGATCAGCCTACTGTTGAAGAGGTTTTCACTGATTTAAGTAACTATTATGGCGATTGTCTTGCTGGTATGACCGCAACTGATTTCCCTGATGTAAATACCTTGTTTGATTATGTATTTACTAACTGTGAAAGTGTGTGGGTTGAGCCTACAGTAGAGACTGAATGGGAATGGGTAAGCACACAATTTGCCGATTGCCTAGCAACTTATACAGCAGCAGATTTCGCAACATTAGAAGAGTTATTTACTTTCATTCAAGAAAATTGTGAAGGCGCATTTGGTGGACCAGGAAATGGTGGAGATCCGAATGGCGGTGGAATGGAATTGCCATCATGCTTAGAAGGAACAACGCCTGATAATTTTACAACTTTACAGGAGTTTATGGTATTTGCCGCTACTAATTGTGGTGATGAAATGGGTATCCCAGCTTGTGTATTAGAAGCCCCTACAATGGCTACTGATGAAGAGTTTATTAACTGGTTAGAAGCTAACTGTGGAGATATATTCATAGGGGGTCCAGGATTAGCAAATCCTGATGGTGGTACTGGTTTAAATAACGTAGATCAAATCCAAAATATATACACCATATTTAGAGTGTTTAATCATCTCGCTAGCACATCGCTAGCA
>CAYZQX010000240.1:0-6804 GCA_964480615.1 uncultured Chitinophagales bacterium
TTACCAGCAGGGAAATAGAAAACAAATTGAGGATTGAACACAATGTAGATTTTAAAAAAATAAAATGGAACTATGGCTTTAACTACGAACAAGCAAAGTATAGCAATGATATCTATCAACAATACATAACGGCTAATGGAATAGATACTTTAGCTGTGTTTTCAAAACTAAATTTTCACAAATATGGATTGTTTGCTAGTGCCTCAAAGCGATTGTTCAAAGAGCGATTAAGCATATCAGCTGGACTTAGAGCCGATGGCAATAGCTATAGCAAATCTATGTCGAATCCACTGGAACAAATAAGCCCGCGCATCGCATTCTCTTATCGAATGACGGATAAGTGGTCAGCTAATTTTAATACAGGTTTTTACTACCAACTGCCTGCCTATACAATCTTAGGCTATAGAGATAATGAAGGTGTACTAGTGAATAAAAACAACAAAGTAAAATACATACACAACCGCCAAATCGTAGGTGGTTTAGAATACGCCACTGGTACGAATAGCAGGATAACCCTCGAAGGTTATTTTAAACAATATTACAATTATCCTTTTTCAATAGATGACAATATTAATCTAGCCAATGTAGGTCAAGATTTTGGTGTTATAGGAAATGAAGCGATTACCTCTAAAGGCAAAGGGCGCGCCTATGGATTAGAGCTATTGTTCCAACAAAAAATGTACAAAGGATACTATGGTATATTTTCCTACACATTGGGCAACTCACAATTTACCAATGCGGACCAAGCTTACATCGCCTCTTCATGGGATTCCCGACACATAGTCAATATGACGATGGGCAAACAGTTCAAAAAAAATTGGGAGATTGGTATCAATTTTAGAATGCAATCAGGTTTGCCCTACACACCGTATGATTATGATCGCAGTGCATTAGTGGACAACTGGAGCATTAATCCTTTCCCATTGTATGACTATACATTGCTCAATGCAGAACGCACGGGTGTCAGCCACGAACTGGATATTAGAATTGACAAAAAATGGTATTGGAAAAATGTTAGTTTTAATCTCTACTTCGATGTGAACAATGTATATGGTGGACCATCGGGGATTAATTATCCTACGGTATTGCTCGCTAGGGATGAATCGGGTAATGCGATCATCGAAAATCCATTGGATGCTCCTGAAGATCAACGCTACCAACTCAACATTAAACCAGCTGTAAATACCAATACCGCACTGCCAACCATTGGCATAATATTTATCTATTAATCCAAACGAGTAAATGTAAAGGATTTAAGCTTCATAAGGAATCATCTGAGCCATGCTCATTCGTATCTGCGCCTTGGCATTTCAGATTCAATTTTAGGCTTATACAATCCGCTTTGCTGTTAGCTATCCAAATACCTGTCTCGATACAATGCCTCACTCTTTGAGGCTATTTGAGGCCAAGAGATCAAAAAAATATGCCTTAGCCATTGTGAACTGTTTAAGTTTTGCTAAAAGCGGGTTGTTTTTATATAGGGCTTGCTAAATAATCCCGAAATTATTCATAATAAAGGATTATTGAAAGTGCAAGTGCATTGGATTTACACAAATATTGCTGCGTTTTCGTAAAAAAGCTTGCATCACAAATATAAAATGTCTTCTCTTACAGATTGCTCTTTCAAGTTGTATTCGCGATAGGGATAGCAGTGGATATCCTTTTAGGAGGCTTATTGTATTAATTAGATTGAATGATTGTAAGACTATTACTAATATATAATAGAATTTGGAATCGTAAAGCCAAGCCTCCTAAAAGATAGGAACGTATAGCCCGGGCCTTTAGGCATCGCCAAAATTGTTTTATTAAGAGTTCTTGAGCAAACCCTAATTACCACCTAGCGATTGCTAAATTAATCAATCGAAATTATGCCACGACTATTCGATCATCGCGCAGCTTGCCTAACCGCTTGTACTTCATATACACACGTGCTACAGCTACCACATCTTCTAAGCAATACTCGCCTATCTTTTTCATATTTTTTTCCTCCCAATATACATAAGCAATGTCAGAGCCATCCATCATCGTTTTCCATTCAGGCAAATCGAGTGCTGCACATAAAAGCTCCAAAGAAGTATAGTTTTTATAATCCCCAAATTTCCACAACTGAAAAGTATCAATATGTTGAATTTCCCAAGGTTTTTTATCCGCAATATCAAGCAACTCAGGTAGTGGTAAGTCATTAATAATCATCCTACGGCATAAAAAGGGAATATCAAATTCGCGAATATTATGACCACACAAAGCAAATAATTTTTCATCCTTATAGTGCGTTTCAAGGAGTTCATTGAATTGTGTGAGCAAGACCTTTTCATCATCATTGATCAGTACTTTGGTGCGCAGTTGTATGTTTCCATCAGCCAGCGATATATAACCCAAGCCGATGCATATCACTTTGGAAAATTCAGCAAAAATGCCCGCCTTGTATTTATATGCTCCAGCAGGATCGGTTTCATAACCATTAATCGTCTTTGCTTTCTTAGACCACAACATTTTCATCCGATCATCTAGCTCTTCATATTCACTCTTTATGGATACTGTCTCTATATCGATAAAAAGTATGTTCTCTAATTTAATTTCATCTGCCATATTGTTAGGTGTTTTTATGTTTTATCTTTTTTGCAAATTTATAAATAATTCGTTGCCTGCCCTTGGTGGGATTGAAAAATGGGATGTCTCCATTTTTTGTATGTAAAAGTAAGGTGAAAACAATGCTCTATATTCTTGTGCTGATCCACCATAAGGAGGAGTTTCTTTGCCAAAATCAATTTGAAACAATAACCCTACCAGCCTACCCTTATAAGCCAATAGATTAAACATATTTCGAACATAATTTTTGCGCAAGGAAGGATCAATGGCACAAAAAAAGGTTTGTTCCAAGATTAGTTCATACCTGCCACGATGTGAGAAAAAGTCTTCGCAAATCAGCTGATTTTTTGGGAAACTGGGATTTTCGGCGGCAAACTGGTCCAGAGGCTCCGCTGCCCAGTCCAGCAAAAAAACATTGCTGAATCCAGCCTCCCATAGCCACTTAGCATCATAGCCATTGCCACAGCCCGGGATCAAGATTTTAACATCCTTGCGCCCCTCATTTTCACAATATTTAACAAATGTTGGCGAGGGAAAACCAATATCCCAGCCTGTTTCAGCGTTTTTATAGCGAGATTGCCAAAACTCATTATCTAATTTTATTTTCATTTATTAACTTTGCGTAAATATTGGCAAAAAATCTCAAATCAAACGCAATAATTTTTTCTTATGAAATTAATGATAGCAATGGCCGCATTTGGCCAAGAGGGTGATCGTCGCCCGATTTATTTTGGAATTATCGGATTGCTGCTCCTGCTCAATGGCTACTTGGGTTACAAGAATATGCAACTTAAGAAGAACTATATTTCAGAGGCCGCCACTACCCAAATCACAGGTTTGACCGATGAACGCGACAAACTACAAGTGGAGTACAACGAAACTTTAGCTGAATTATCGGCGCTCCAGAGCGAAAGCTTAGAGAAAGATTCTACGATTAGCCAACTCAAGACTCAACTAGAAGGCGAAAAAGCAGAGATCGAACGCATTCTCAATAAATCATCCGTGACTAAGCGTGATTTAGAAGATGCACGTGCGAGGCTTGCTGCGCTTAAAGCTGACACCGAAAACTATAAGCGTACAATCGAACAGCTAACCGCTCAAAACTCACAGCTCACCACTGAAAAGCAAGAATTGGCCACCAACTTAGAACAAGAAAAAACGGTACGTTCAGGTTTAGAAGTCGAAAAATCAACATTGACTAAAGAAAAAGAAGAGCTTTCTGCGGTTAAAGCTAAGAATGAAGAAACCATTAATCGCGGTACAATCTTGATCGCTGAAAATCTTACAGCTTCTGGTGTGCAAGACAAAAAGAATGGCAAAGAAGGAGCGACTAATAATCCTAAAAAAATGGATAAATTGAAAGTGTGTTTTGATATGCTCCCTAATAAAATTATCGCCCCTGGTCCACAGGATGTATATCTCCGATTAATCAGTCCTGAAGGTTCTACCATCGCTGTTCAAAGTCTTGGATCAGGTAAATTTAAAACCGATACTGGTGAGGAAAAACAATACACCACGAAGGCTTCTATCAACTACAAAGGTACACGCCAAAACTACTGTGTTTATTGGTCTCAAAACTTCCCATTTGTAGAGGGTAATTACAATGCTGAAATCTATCACAAGGGCAATATGATCGGCAGTGGAAATTTTGAACTTGAAAAAGGCTTGTTCAAATAAGCAACACGACTGCTATTTATCTTTATAAAATAAAAAAGAGGCAATACAAGTTATTGCCTCTTTTTTTTTGCGTCCACTCAACCTGATTTTCACACCTATGGATTCATAGATTTTCGCATAGGCCTTATGACAATCTTATAAAAAAAACTCCTCGTCTAGCACTAAATCATCTCAATAATAAAATAATTTTTGGCGATGCCTAAAGGCCCGGGCTATACGTTCCTATCTTTTAGGAGGCTTGGCTTTACGATTCCAAATTCTATTATATATTAGTAATAGTCTTACAATCATTCAATCTAATTACTACATTAAGCCTCCTAAAAGGATATCCACTGCTATCCCTATCGCGAATACAACTTAAAATAACATTATGTAAAAAACAATATTTCCTATTTATGATGCGGATTTTTTTACTGAACCGCAGCAACATTAGTGTATATCCATTGCCCTAAAATTTCTAAAACCCTTGATGATAAAAGATTCCAGCTTTATTGAACAAGCCCTACCTCACGAAAACGATAATCTAACAAACAGATCAATAGGAAAATTATTCTGATTGCACGCTATCGAAATATTACCAATCAACTGCGATCAACTAAAGATAAAAATATAACTATCTCTTAAATATTTTAATCGCTGAAGAACTGTTGGTATCGCTTATTTTTACAAGATAAATTCCAGTGGGCAATTCAATTTGGTTAAACAATATTCGATCACTCGCCTTACTATTTATAATGCTATGACCGTTCACATCAAATACTGAATAACTATATTCAAGTTCACTAGATGGCAAGTACAATACTTGAGACTGAAAATCATAAAAAACCTTTGTGCGATTATCAATACTACCAATAGATCCTATCCCTAAACATTGCTGAATTTCGAGATCCGCTTGAACGATCATAGGCGCACAGTTCACTGGATCAGTAAGTGGCGGGTCAACTGTATAGCTAATAAAATAACTACCAGCTGATAATGAATTGTCGATCATACCAGATTCTGACAATTGGCCATTAATGGACCAATAACCATCAGGTGAAGAACCCTCCACTAACAAAGAATCTAGATATACGGGTGTACTAAGGAGTTCATTCAAGCAAAATATAAACTCACCATCTATTATTGCTGCATTCAGCTCGGTACAACTATTGGAACAAGCGGGTGTTAGGACATTCAATTGGCTATAGGTGCAAGAATTATCAGTAAGATTATTGACAATATTCATATTTATGGAACCGCTAAGAGCATTTGATGCAGCAGTATAGATAACCACATTTGTACCATTGCCAGAAATAGTGCCATTAGGATCGGATTGATCTGATAAAGTTATTACGTCGTTCTGGCAATAACCTGTGACCATTAATTCACAATCCTCCATATTAATTTCAACAGTTGGCTCCTGTACGGTCGGATATACCGTCAGTTCGTAGGAACTCATGGGTGTCCATATATCATCAGAGGCCATATTAGCAGTGCCTTTATCACAACGCATATAAGCCGTAATAATTTGCTGTACAGGGTCACATCCATCTCCCATCATTCCATTGATAATGCTGTCCCCTATTGCTGGGCTATTCGGATTGGGCAAGTTATAAGAATATTCCACGGTAAGTACAACGCCAGGACTTGTAATAGCTGCTAGTAACTCTGATTGCAAAGATTGCCATGATTCAAAATCATCGGTTCCTCCGCCATTGCATACTGAACCCGTTTCGCTGTTGTTAATCGGTGTTGGAGGACAGAGCGGACATACGGATAGGGGTATTGTTTCAGTTATCGCACAAGCCCCTCCACTGTTATCATCTGTAATAGTAATGGTTAGTGAACCATTGCTAATTAAGTTATTACCACCTATCGTTTGTGCTGATCCATAACTCAATCCAGTAGCAGTTAAATCACCACTTACACTGTAGGTTGACCCTAAACCTGTTCCAGTGGGATTTACAGTTACTGTAAAGTAATCATCACTCATTGTACCTGTTCCATTGTCATGGCAAATGGTTGTATAGCCAGAAGAAAAAATACTACAAGAATTTGAGCAAGGTAAAGGTGCGATATAGGTAGCAGTAGTAAGACAGGTATTGTTATTAATATCCACAATGGACAAAAACACTGTTTCACCGTTAGCTGGAAGACCAATAATAATATCCGCAGTTTGGCCACCTGGTTGATAATCTACACTACCCTGTACTACCCCATTTATACTCAATACAAACTGACCTTCTTCATCTACATTTGTATGGAACAAGCTATATTGCAAATTATACGTATCATCTATTGGAGAGTTTGGTGTGCCATTGTCGTTACAAATACTTGGATCTGGAACTAATTCTAAGAAACAATCGAGTAAACAAACACCCTCTGGACCATTCGATTCAAGGATAGATATTGCTACAGAGGATTCATCCATACAGGTTCCTGCATTAGGGCTAAATGTCAATAAAACTTCACCACTTAGCCCATTGGGATTAAAGCTGTTTCCAGTAACTCCTATACCACTCCAACTTCCACTTATTCCGTTTTGTATTTCATTTAATA
>CAYZQX010000241.1:0-6778 GCA_964480615.1 uncultured Chitinophagales bacterium
CCCAATCCACCTCCATTATGCAATACCGTTGATCCTATCAACTTGAATGACTATATTGATACAGTTAATGGTGATGGCGGAGGAATCTGGACGGGCAACGGTATAGTGAATGGCAATTTCTTTGATCCCGCAGGCCTTAGTGGAAATGTGGATTTAACTTATACTGTCGGTGATCTTGCTTGTGGAGGCGATCAAGCAATTCTCAGCATTACAATTACTGATATTCTAACACCTAATTTAGGTACTCCTCCACAAATATGTGAAGATGGCGGTTCAGTGGATCTAAGTACCATTGATGATCCAGCATTTACAGGTACTTGGTCTTCCAATGGAGGGCTAATCACCAATAATATCTTTACCCCAAATGGATTTTCTGGTAGCATAACACTTACTTTTACTCCTGATGGAGAATGTAGTGAACCAGCAACCACATCCGTGCAAATTGTGGACTTCATTACGCCTAACCTCATCAATCCGCTCAATTTTTGTGAGGGATCTTTGACCAGTTTAAACCTAAATGATTATGATGATCCATCAGTACCTGGCACTTGGTATGCCATTGATCCTCCAGGAATTGTTAGTGGCACAATTGTAAATCTAGCTGGTTTGTCAGGTGGTGTCAGTATTGGATTTACGCCTTCAGGCACCTGTGTTGAAGGGGGTCAAATAAGCTTTAGTATAACAGGACAACCTTCACTTATATATACTGATCCTATTTGTAATGGAAATGGCAACCTTTTTTCTTTCGATGTTACAATTGATGGTGAAGAGGGAACAATGTATTTGCTTGAAGGAAATGCTACTGCGGGTGCTAATCCTAATTTTTTGACAACTGGTGAAACTGCTACATTTACACTTCCAGGAAATGGCCAAGCAATCGTTCTAAATGCGTATGTTGCAGGCTCTGAGAATTGTAATTATGAAATTAATTTTATGGCACCATTGTGTATATGCCCCGTTGTGGATCCCGCTAATGGTGAATTGGTATTTTGCGGGGACGATAGTGAACTAAACCTTGCTTTAGGTGGCAATACTGGAATCGCCAATCTTGAAGACCCAGGTAATACGCTCAATACGGATGACACTGATGGGGATGGTATTGATTGGTTCATTGCTCCTGACCCTGTCCCTGGCACAACCGAAAACACTTATGCTATAGGGGATATATTGCCTGGCATTTGTAGTACTGCTAACTTTACAATATATGCCTATTTGCGCTGTGACTCGGGGAGTGATGGCTTTACAGGAGATGCTAATGATATTTATATAGATGCTGGGAGTGTAGATGTAACAATATATCCTGACATCGCGAATATGCCTATAGTGATCAATGAGAATTCTTGCTGCCCATACGTGGAAAGCTGGGAGTGTGAAGGAGTGCCTGGCTGGTATTTAGATAATAGCTATGATGATTTAGGTGCCATTCCAGATTGTTCACAAGAAGTTTTTACTGGACCTATAAGCTTTACCGTTATGAATATTAATGTGCCTATAGGTAATCCCTGTAGGATTCATGAATATGAGTTGATTTATGACTGTAGAGAATGTCCTGAATTGGTTACCCCTGCTAATAGCACACAATATTTCTGCAACATTGAAGAGAATGCGAACCTTGATCCCGAATTCATAGGGTTAGAGATCATAAGCGGCCAAGGCGTTAATGAATACATTGGATTCTATTATGATGAAACACATAATGCACCATTCGAATCAGGTAACTTAACCGCTGCTGATGAATGTACACCATCCAATAATCCTATTTATGTGTTTTTAGAATGTGATTATAATTCGGATGGTAACACAACTTACACACCTGCTGGAATAGTGAATATTGTAGTATATCCCAATTTAGCTAACATGAGTTATAGCATTAATACAGATGACCCTTGTTGTCCATTTTTAGAAACTTATGAATGTGAATTTTCGTTCTCTTCTGCTGATTTTTCCATTACTAATTCCATTGATGCAGCAAGTACAACAAACCCGAGTTGTAGCAATTTTAGTGGCACTGGTAGTTTCGATTTTACAATTACAAATACAGCAATACCGGCCAACCTAGCAGGTTCGGAATGCCAATCAGTAGTTATACCAGCAAGTTACACCTGCACAGCCTGCCCATTACCTATAGAAATTACACAATCCTATGATTATTGCAATGATAGTGCCTTAACACTAGGGACTGTGATTGGAGAAAATAATATTCAAATTGATTATGATAACCCAACTAATCTTCAAGGCCTATCTATCCATTACTATTTAACTTCAGGGGCTATTCCAAGTGATGAAGTTGGTGATTCTTATGCATTAATTAATAATGACCATTGCAATGTTAATACAGTAACAGTATATCCCTATTTACTTTGCGATCTCAATAATGATGGCTTTAATGGAGGAAGTGATGATTCCTATTTCCCTGCTGGTAGTATAGAGATTAATTTATATCCTGACTTGTCACAAATGAATTATGTGATAGAAAGTGAATTTGGATGTTGTCCTTCTATCAGTCAATGGGAGTGTGATGGTCTACCAGGTTTTAGCTTTACAAATGAAATTGATGCAGCGAATGACCTATCGCCTTCTTGTGCAAGCATGACTAATACTGCTGGAACCATAACTTGGACACTTGCTAATGCTAATTTTCCTTCCACTTGTAATAGTGCAGAATTTGAAGTGGGATTTTCTTGCTTATGCCCTACTATTGTGCCACTTGAATTTGACCAGAGTATTTGTGACAATACGAGCCCCGACTTATCATCAATTGACGCCGCTATTATGGCAGCTGTGTCCGATCCTAATAATCAAGCCTTAGGCGCACCTACTCCTACCGTGTTTTGGTATTATGACCAAGGAACCTATTCAGACCTATATTATGACGAAAGCATAGCATATAATTCGGATGGCTGTAATCCACAAACAGTTGTCTTATATGCTGTGATTAAGTGTGTATTAAACCAAGAATATATAGAGGCTGGACAACTCAATATTACTGTTTATCCTTCTTATGATTCAAGTAATATTGAACCTATAGATAATGAATGTGATCAACCTACTTATACCATTAGTTGTGCAAATTATACGTTGACACCATTAATTAACAATGGCACGATTGATCCCGGGGTAACGAACGAAATTGCTAGCTGGACGGTAACTTACCCTAGCTCACCAGACTGCTTTACGGAAGTATATACTATCACATATAGTTGTCCTTCGCCAGGTTGCCCTACTGTGATTCCGTACAATGATTCATTTGAGTTATGTGATGGAGATGAACCAATTTTCGACATCGATGCTTTAGTTGCAATTTCAGATCCATTACTCGCTGAATCACCATTGCTATATGAAGACGCTGGACACACAGTATTATTCGATGGAAATTATGGTTATAGCGGTGATGGATGTAACCCTCACCAATTTACACTATACATAGGGGTGACTTGCATCCAAAATGGTTCTATTATAGGAGGTGGTAACTTGCAAATAACCGTATATCCAAGTTATAATGCCAACTACATGACAAGCACTGAAGGCAGTTGTGGTACATTACCTACGCTTGTTGCCAGTGGATGTAATCAGTATGTAGTAACTGCAGGCGGTGACATGCCTTCAGCAGTAACTCCGGGCTTGTCGGGAACAACTAATTTTACAATAACCTATCCTACCGATGCAGGAAATTGTTTTTCAGTCCCTTACACAGTAGATTATAATTGCAATGCGATTCCACCAGTATGCCCAGAAGTCACCACCGAATTAGAAAATGCAATAACAATTTGTGATGGAGATATTCCTAATTATCAATCCTATGAATCATCTGTAATAATAAATGACCCAGATAATACTGCCGATGGATTTACATGGTTTACAAATGCGGGATTAACTGATAATCTCAGTAATGCAGATTTTGTATATGATGGTGATGGATGTGATCCCGCTACTATGACTATCTATCTTGGTTTACTATGCAATATCCCAGCGTCTCAGCCTATTTATGCAGGACAATTAGCCATCACGATTATCCCTCCGTTTTCTGACAATAATTTGCAAGAGGTTTCAGAGTCCTGCCTACCGCCTGGTTTAAATACAACTTGTGATAATTACATTATTGAAAACACAAGTGTACCATTGACAGTAGGCCCTGGTAGTTCGGGCACTGCCCTATTCACTGTCAGTTTCAATGACCCAAATACAGATTGTTGGACTGAAGCTATAGAGGTGGACTACAGTTGTCCACCTGCTCCAGGATGCCCTGTTGTAAACACTCCGCTGGATGAAAGCATAGAGGTTTGTAATGGAGATATTCCAAACTATACAAGTATGGAGAGCAGTATCATTTATGCTGATCCCGATGTTAATTTCGGAGGCTTCGAATGGTTTAGCGATCCCAGCTTTAACACTCCATTAGTGGATAGTTATTTTGAGTACGCTGGTGATAATTGTCAGCCTCAAATTCTGACTATTTATGTAGCCCTTAATTGTATATTGCCAAACACTGCTTTGATTCCTGCTGGCTCTTTGGACATAACAGTATATCCATCTTATAATGCAAGCTTAGTAGATGATGCCATTGGCAACTGTGCGCCCCCTAGCCTACTGCCACTTTGTGACTATTACAATATTACTTCGACAGGTTTACCTACTGATGTAAACCCTGGCGATAATGGTGTAACTAACTTTGTAGTGACTTATAATGATGGTGGCTTAAATTGCTGGCAACAAGACATTCCAATAAATTACAGTTGCGCTGACCCTAATTGTCCAGATTTAATCACTGGTATTACTGAAAGCAGCGAGTTTTGTGAATCTGCAATAATTGATATAACAAGTTTTGAAAATGCTATAATATATGAAGACTTAGAAAATCATTTTGATGGGTTTGTGTGGTATGCAGATGAGAATTTAAGTACTGTAATTGCCAATTTTGAATTCCCATATAGTGGGGAGGGGTGTGATCCAGATGAGTTTACTATATATGTAGGATTGATCTGTGATTTGCCTAACAATGATCCAATTCCAGCAGGCTCATTGACCATCACGATTTATCCGCCATTTAATAGTAATTTAGTAACTCAAACTGAGGGAGATTGTGAACCACCTACACTTACTACTACTTGTCCCAATTATAGTATTGTGCCTACTTCAGTGCCTTCGCAAGTTTTACTAGGCGAATCAGGTTCAGGTGTATTTACTGTTAGTTATAATGACAATGGAGAAGATTGTTGGTCTATGCCGATTAATGTAGCTTATAGTTGTGCTGATTGTACGCCACTGAACCCTAGCTTAATTAACCCCGAACCACTTTGTGAAGGGGATGCAGCAATTGACTTGAATACTTTGTTAGCAAGTGATGCAACACCAGGTGGTACTTGGTCTTCAGTTACGAATGCCAGCTTATTAAATGGAACTAATCTTGTACAGTCTGAGATGAGTGTGGGCGAATATGAGTTTTCCTATACAGTATATCCTCCAGTAGGCGATAATCCTAGTTGTGAGGAAGAGCTTGCCTCTATTACATTAGTTATAAACACACCACCCGCTTTAGATTTACAAAACGAAGTTACTGTATGTAATGTTTCAGAAATGAACTCCATAGTAAGTCTTGATGAATTGATCTATGATGGTGATAATAATGGTGTGTGGTCATTAACTAATGGGGTACTGCCTGACAGGGTGGTTATGCCTATATTAGAATTTAATGGTACTGAACCAGGACAATATACATTTACCTATACCACTGAGTCGGCCATTGATCCGTGTGAAAACATTTCTGAATCAGTAGTTGTTACTGTAGAAGATTGTTCAGTAAACAAATATTGGATACCAACAGCTTTTTCTCCTAATGGAGATGGTTTTAATGATGTTTTTTCAATAGGTGGCCAACGAATTAGCACTGCGGAACTCAGCATATATGACCGCTGGGGCAATAAAATATATTACTCCACACAGTATGGTCAAGGATGGGATGGTACTTACAAAGGAGATAAAACAGAAGTTGAGGTATATGTATATTGGGCTAAAATAATATTTCTTGATGGCGAAGAAGTTGTGTCACAAGGCAATATTACATTGGTTAGATAGTTTTAATTTTATAGGTATATAAAAAAGCTTATTGAACAATAATTATTGCTTGCAAATAACAAAGTTATAATAATCAAGTCGGCCTAGCTCAATGAGAGGCCGACTTTTTTTATGGGTTTAACCATTGTACTTTGTATAAAGCTTCGCTGAGATAATTGCTAGGATTAATTTGGGCTTGCTAAATAACTCAAAAGTTTGCGATTATGGCGATGCCTGCGGCCCAGGTTACTTGCAACTTTATTTTCGCTATAGGTAGCAAGAATCTGCGCTAGGGCTTGATTGCTTGTGGAATAATAATATTTTCTATTGGCAACAAGAATCTGCGCTTGCGCTTGATTTTTCGCTTATACTCCTCGCTACTTGCTGAATAGTTTATTTTCAATGGCAAGCAAGAATCTTCGCTATCGCTCGATTTGTGCCTCGCTGTGGGGTAATTCTTGCGAATTTTTTTTACTATAGGTAGCAAGTATCTGCGCTTGCGCTTGATATGCTTCGATCCTTATCGCAAATACAACTTGATGGAGCATTATGTAAGAGACTTCATTGCCCTTATTTGATGCAAGCTATTTTACTGAAATCCATAAAATTGTGTGGATATCCATTGCACTTATAATGGCTAGAAACTATTACAATGAAAGATTCCAGAGTTATTTAGGGGATGCTAAATAACTCAAAAAATAGGTCATTTTGGGTCATTCCACCTAGG
>CAYZQX010000242.1:0-6758 GCA_964480615.1 uncultured Chitinophagales bacterium
CTGATAGGTATTAGTAATGCCTGTAAATCCACCACCTGATCCAAAGTGAATCTGTTTTTTTTCAAAATTCTCGGGCAGGTATTTTGTGGTATGGCAAGCCGCTATAGTAATTACGAATGCGACTAAACTCGGTAAAGCTATTTTCATAAATTCAAAATTAATTCAAAAAATTGTTATTGGCTTAAACAGGATATGACCCTCTTGGATTATTGATTGGCACAATGGTTTAATATTGTAGATTTTAATACCGCACTGAAACGTCTTGTGACTCCAAATTTATAAAGTCATTTAATTCGGTGTAATCCTAAACAAAACCTGTGGAACTAACTAAAATTATGGGATTATGGCGATGCCTAAAGGCCCGGGCTATACAGGGCTTCGCTGACGCTCCGGTGCTTGGGAGGCCGGGCTTTCGGCTTTATTAATTTCAAACTGCTGAAAGCCCGCCACCCCAGCACAAACCCCTCCTATCCCTATCGCTTTTTCACGATTCACGATTTACGATACTGAAGCTGGTTGTAGTAACTGCACTAAGTCTAGAGTCTAGTTCAAGCGATTTGCGATTCTGATGTCTTTTGGGGACAGGCAAATTGGCTTGGCTTCGAAGTTGCGTGAGGACACGCAACTTAGCACTGGGCTTCGCTGGTTGTGCGATTTATGATTAAGGATTTTGGATTTACGATCCTAATAGGCTAGCGCGATTTATGATTACCGATTTACGATACTGAAGCTGGTTGTAGTAACTGCACTAAGTCTAGTGTCCATTGTCTAGTGTCTAGAGTCTAGTTATAGCAACTGCACTAAGTCTAGTGTCCATGATCTAGTGTCCAGAGTCTGCTCTCCATTGTCTATCAAATGATTTGCAATCTTAAATCTTCTAGCGTTTGTTAATAGTGCATTGGATCATATTAGTTTATAGGCCGCTCCCAATCAGCTGATTAACAAGTTAATAATTACACACAACAAAATCCTCCACGATATGCAATAATAAAAATACTATACCACGAATAGTTTAATAAATTGCCAATAGCTTTAGATTAGGATCCGTGACTACCTTAATCGGTTTTTTCGCCACCTTAATTTTAAATTGTGAAAGCTTATTATTAGCCACCTCTATAGGTATTACCGCATCAATTTGATCTTTTTCAGCATAACTTATTCCCAGTTCTAGTGGAAAGGTAAATAAGTTATCTTGGTTTTGGATTACATCGATGATTAATTCAGATTGTTGTTCATCATATTGCCACTTAATATCCAGTGCAGGGATACCCGCTTTATAGACCCACTGATCAAAAAACATTGTTAAATCCGATTTTGAAGTTTCTTCCATACACTGTTGAAAGTTTTCAGTGCGAACATTTTTACCCTTATATTTCTGAACATAGTTTTGTAATCCCGACCAAAAAATTTCTTCACCCAATTTTAATCTCAGCATATACAGCACCCATCCTCCTTTTTCATAGGAATTCACATTCAATAAATCGTTGTAGTCTATAATGGTGGTATCGATGATCGGTTTTTTTAAGTGTTTTTTATCCAATATTATTTTTTGTCGATCGGCATTTAGTTTTTTCTTATAGGCTTCTTGCCCCATTGTATATTCCACATAATGTGCTTCAAAAAATGTAGCAAATCCTTCACTTAACCAAATATGCATCCAGTCCTCTTCTGTAATATAATCACCAAACCATTGGTGAGCAATTTCATGAGCTAGTAATTCTTCTTGATCCTGTAAGCCTGTCACCGAGCTTTGTGAATAAAATATGCAGGAAGCATTTTCCATCCCGCCATATTTTGTGGTACTCTGTACATTCGCCAGTTTTTTAAAGGGGAATAGGCCTATTCTTTCAGTGAAGTATTCTATCACTTTTTTTGCCTCTTCATAATCATAAAATCCCGCTGTTCTATTTTTATTATAAACCCATGAAGATAGCTCTACACCAGCTACTTCTCCTTCATATTTCACTGCAAAAGGTGCTACACCTATAACTGCAACTTTAAGTGGTACAGGGATCAACTCCTCCCACACAGTTAGCTTTAATGACTCGTCCCATATCGTTTCTTCTTGTAGTACTCCATTGCTAATTACCCGATAGTTTAGTGGCGCTAGGACTGAAAATCTGACCATGGCTTTGTCAGAAGGGTGATCAATACAAGGCAGCCAATAATGCGCTCTGTTAGGCCAGTTATCGCCAAAAAATGTTCGCTGTCCAAACTGATTTTTATGGATATATAGGCCATCAGAAGGAATTCCAGCATATTCTATGGATACACGAATCGTATCATTTTGCTTTACAGGATTGGGAAGATCCACATGTATTTTATCCTTGCTATGTGTATATGTCATCCCTTTGTTATTCACTTTAAGACGCTCCACGATCATCCCCATATTATCTTTATCCTTTTCATCCAGTTCTAGTTCAAAACTACTGATGGTATGTGTAGCAAGTATTACAATTTCCGCTAAACCAAGGATTCGATCCGTTGTATCAGACAAGGCTAGAGAGAAATCATAGCTCAATACATCAATGGACTTATGGCGCTGATAGCCATCCTGGGCATTGAGATTGTATAGGCTACCAAAACAGCTAAAAAAAATTAAACAATATGTGCGAAAAAAGGGCTTGTAGAACATGGGTATAAAACAAAATTCCTGCAAAATAATCTATTTATTATTTGCAGGAATTTTTTATGATTGGGGATAGAATGATTATCGAAAACACTCACCTTTGACACCGTCAGCGGCATCTCCTAGTGCAGTTTGCAGAGAAAAAAAGAGGTCTTGAAATGCAGGTGAAATATATTGCAACTGACATCTTACTGCCGGCCATACCCAGTCGATGTGTGGATATACCGAGCTGCTGGCGCAGAAGGTAGGTGTCATAATATCTGATTTTTCACCATAATAAAATATGAAGCTAAATACGGTACTCAATACGAATAACCATAGGAGTACACCCATTCCCTTGTGTACCAGATTGTAATTACCATCGCCTGAATATTTTCTTACGCCCATATTCAAGGCTTGAAATCCCGCTAGGGCGGCTATAAACATAAGGACAAATGAGAGGATGGGCGCATAAGATTTACCCAGAGGCATAATGCGCTGAACTTCTCCTGAAAAAAAATAACTGAATTTTAATGCTAAGATGAGCGCTATGGCGATCTTAATATAATTCATAATGGTATCGAACAGTCCTTGCTTATATCCTAGGAATAATCCATAAAATAAGGCAACCATAAAGGCAATATCAATAAACATAGCGGGTGGGTTTAATTGTGCTGTTTATTAAAAAAATATTAAGCTCCTAAGAGCGATTTTACCATTTCTGAAATCAACTTTCCTTCCGCTTTTCCTGCTAATTCCTTGGAGGCGATGCCCATAACTTTTCCCATATCTTTAATACCGCTAGCCCCCGTATCGGCGATCACCTTGGCGATAAATTGTTTAAGATCCTCTGAACTCAATTGTTCAGGTAAGAACTGTTCTATGACTTCTAACTCTTCAATTTCTTTTTGTGCTAGGTCAGCTCTACCTTGCTCATTGTATATGGTCAATGAATCCTTTCTTTGTTTTTGCATCTTAGTGAGCAATTTTATTTCATCAGCTTCTGAAATGGGGTCAGTAGCTCCTGGCTCGGTTTTAGCCAGTAAAATTGCAGACTTTATCGCCCTTAAGCCACGCAATGCTCCTTCATTTTTGCTGCGCATGGCATCCTTCATTTTCTCCATTATTTTTTGTTCCAGACTCATAATTGTATTTTCAGACATTACATGCCAAAGTTAGATAGTTTTAAACATATTAACAAATATATTTTAATTAAATCAAAATTTGAGCCAATTTTCCTTTTTTTTTGGTTTAGTATATCCTTCTCTCTATAATCAGTATGGAATTTGAAGCCTAGTTTCGGACATTTGAGATTCAAATAACTTTTTTTAATCTGAGCTATTCTCCTGATTAGTTTATGGTTTAACGGCTTCATACCATACGATTATGAGTTATTTAGCAAGCCCTAATTATTGCCTCATACTTTAGACCTTCCGTAGGTTTGCTATTTTGCAGTTGCATAATTGTATTTAGGACGCCAATCACCATAACCCGAGGGCAATAAATCTAGCAAGTCCCAAAAACTACAATAGGCATCTCCAGGACCAAAGAAGGCTTGGCTCTCAAGAAAAACTTCCTCATTCTCCATCTTAAAAATAGAGACACCTGGGTATGGGATATGTTTACCTTCATGCAGTTTAAGAAATCCGATATCGTCGATGAAAGTCAGATCTCTATAGCTATACATCCTGAATTTCCAATTCCGAGCTGCTGCAAATTCCACTTGAACATCAACAGGATCGGGCGAACAAACTACAAATGAAGCGCGGTCATTGAGGTGATGGGCAAAACCATTAAAGCCATCAGCCCATAAGGTACAATAAGAGCAAGACTTCCCCATATTGTGTATCATAATTAGCTCTTGGCGACCATCGAATAACTCAAGGAGACTGTGTTCCTGTTTTTGATGATCGAAGAAATAATAGGGATTGATCTTTTCGCTTCCTGCTAATTGTCGGCGAAGGTCTATAAGTTGCTTATTTTTTTCACGTATTTCCTTCTCTAATTTTGTAATTTTTTCCTCTAATTCAGTTCGCATCCTTTCTAATTTTTTTGATGGTGAATAATGAATACCAAATATAGGTGATTCTATTTTAATACTAAGCTTCAGCTCAGTGTATTAACTTTTCGAAATGCTGTTAATAATCCATATTATGTCCTATAGGTGAAGGTCATAAGGATAGTTAGTGATTGAATGACTTTATACTGCATTTATCACCTAGCCTAATTTTCTAAGTTTTTCAATCCAATTAGTTTCTTGTTCTAGCTGTGTAGCGAGTTGGAGGAGCAAGGCCTCTTCGCCCATTTTAGCACTAAACATCATACCTACTGGTAAGTTATCATCGGTCCAGTACATAGGAACGGACATGGATGGTTGACCAGTAATGTTTTGAATGGGTGTGAAAGGCATGAATCCTAAACCTCTCCTTGCCAGTCGATCCACAAAGAAGCCGCTCTTAAAAATTTTAGTCAGTCCGATAGCGGATCCTATGTCATAGATGGGTATTTCGTAGGACTTGTTTTGGAGTTCACCAATTTTTAAAGGGGGCTGAGACAATGTAGGGGTTAGCAACATATCATATTTCTCATGAAACTGAGCCATGGTTCTCGCTATTAGATTCCATTCACCACGCGCAAGTGCATCCTCTTTAGCGGAAAGTTCATTGCCCAATAGATATAACAACCAAGTATTCAGTTCAAAATTTTTTTTCTTAGGTTTTTGACCTACCAGTTTGGATGCTTGTACCACCTGTGCTGCGGCCTCAGAAACGTACATGATAAAGAAAGCATAGGTTAATGCTTCGGCAGACCAGGGCAGTTTTATTTCTTCCACCTCATGGCCAAGCTTTAGCAAGGTCGTGATTGTTTTCTCCAGACCTTTTACACATTCAGGATGTACTTGACCACCAAAGCTATGTTGCTTACTCCAACCTATTTTTAGTTTTTTTACGGGCAAGATGGATAGATCATAAAAAGATTGATCAGGCTTAGGTATTATGTATGGATCACCAGGCATGTTACCACTCACTATATCGAGATAAGCGGCAGTATCTCTCACAGTTCGGCTCACACACAAATTAGTAACGCCTCCATTCCAAGCTGATCCTATATAGGGGCCTAAGCTGGAACGTCCACGGCTCGGTTTTAAGCCAAATAAGCCACAGCAAGAGGCTGGCATCCTTATGGAGCCTCCCCCATCGCTGGCACTAGCTATAGGAACTATGCCTGCGGCTACCGCTGCTGCAGATCCTCCACTGGAACCTCCTGGGATATGAGATAAGTTCCAGGGATTTAAGGTAGGTCCGTATAACTTGGGCTCGGTATGTGGCGCTAATCCAAACTCTGATGTATTGGTTTTACCCATTATCAGCATACCTGCATCTTGTACTTTATCTATAATATAACTATTACTGGTGGGAATGTAATCTTTTAAGCATTTACTGCCATAGGTCATGGGATGGCCAGCAATGGCGAGTTCTAAATCCTTGACTAAAAATGGAATCCCTGCTAGCTTGCTACTTGACAATACTTGTTTCGACCTTTGATCTGCATAATCATACATCTTATGTATAATTGCATTGATCTTGGGATTAATGGATTCAGCTCGCTCAATTGCGATTAATAATACTTCCTTAGGCGAAACTATTTTTTCACTAATTAATTTTGCAAGTGCCACACCATCATACAGAATGTATTCCTGACTAGTCATATATAATGCTACAAAGTTAATGAATCATGTGGTATTATCAGAATAATATCGGCAGGATTGCAACGATACACTTTAATCATAGAAAGGTCAATGCATTAGTCTTGTATGATTAATTAGGGCTTGCTCAATAACTCGGAAATCTTTTATAATAAAAGATCATAGAATCTGTAAGTGCAAAGGAAATGCACAATAATTTCTAGTTTTTAGTAAAATAGCTTGCATCATATATATGAAATGTCGTTTCCTATATATCGCTCCATCAAGTTGTATTGCGATAAGGATCGAAGTGGTTACCCCACAGCGACGCAGGAGCGAGGAGTAAAAACGAAGAGCCTGGGCCGCAGGCATCGCCAAAATCGCATACTTATAAGTTATTTAGAAAGCCCTAATTAGGGGATGCTAAATAACTCAAAAAATAGGTCATTTTGGGTCATTCCACCT
>CAYZQX010000243.1:0-3200 GCA_964480615.1 uncultured Chitinophagales bacterium
GATGGGAGAGAAGCCACGCAGTGGCTGCCCGTAGTGAAGCGGAGGGCCGTAGCGTGAGCGAAGTCTCGTACAGCCCGACCCGCCCGCTCTAGTAAAATTGATTATGAAATGCAAGGCGACAAGACTTAGGTAGTCATTACTGGGCATAGCAGAATGTGGGCGGGGGAGGCCCATAAAATGGACGTAGGACATTGAATCCAAGACGCTAGACTTAGTGCAGTTTTTGCATCAAGCCTAAGTGTCGTAAATCCTAAATCGGTAATCGTAAATCGTTAATCGTAAATCGCGCTAGCCTATCAGGATCGTAAATCCTATATCGGTAATCTTAAATCATTTTATAGGTTAGTATATCATTAACCTAATAAATCAATAATGAAAAGGCAGTCTTGCTTCTATTGGCATACCAAATATTGTAATCCAAACTATTGATCACACTATTACCATCGGCGTCTTGGGGCAAGTAAATATTTACCAAAGCACTGTTTTGTGCCCATATATTATAATCTGTTGCATTGATTACGGCATCCCCATTAAAATCCCCTGCATACATAATGTATTTAGTACCTACGAGTTTTAAGGACTCAACACCTGCCGCTTGACTATCGGAAAATGTAAAATCGTAAGTGATATTATTTGGCACAGTAACCGGCAGACTGGTCAGTATGGGAAGATGACCTTTATGAAAAATGGCAAAATAATATTGTTCGTTTTCATTTATATTTTCCATAACTAAGCCAATGCTTTCATCAGGACTTACAATTGTTCCATTCTTATTAATAAGTCCTGCAGATTGGCTTAAAACGATGGTAGAATCATTTTTATCTCTCGCTTGAACTAATACCCAATCTACAACATTTTCCGAAAGGCTCGTAAGTAAGATTTCATCATTGACAAAATACGGATAAATATTAAATGGCTGGGCTAAAGGAATTAGCCCATTCAAATTCAGACTATTGGACATCTGATTAGTAGCTGGGTTATAATAGCCCTCAAAGAATGTTCTGAGTTTTACCCTTACAGGACAGGCTACACATATTCCACCGCAATCAATCCCCTGTTCTGTCCCATTTTGAATGCCATCAACACAAGAAGGACAGCTCTGACATATACCACCACAATCAATGCCTGTTTCAAGGCCATTTTGGACGTTATCAAAACAATTAGGGCATGCTGAACATACACCACCACAATCTATATTCGTTTCGTCCTGATTGAGAATTCCATCGCTACAAGAGGCACAGGAAAGCGCACATACTCCCCCACAGTCGATTCCCAATTCGTCTTGATTCTGAATACCATCAAAACAAGTAGCACAGCTGGTCACACATACACCTCCACAATCAATTCCCACTTCATTTTGATTTTGTAGGCCATCAAAACATGTCTCACAGGCAGTGGGGCAGGGGCCACCGCAATCTATTCCTTGTTCAGAGCCATTTTGGATCCCATCTGTACAGGTGGGGTCGGGATTAATCTGGTTGCCTTCTAACTCAAAGTTATCGATGGCCGCTCCAAATGCCCACTGACCTTGGTCATCATAACAAAAACGAACCCTTAGGCTTGTACTGGAAAATTCAGTCACATTTATATGATCATTGCCATTAGATGAACTTGTCCTGGTGGCTACATTGTACCAGCTACCATTGTACCATACATCGACTTTTAGATCTCCAAAATTCGATAGTGGTTCTACTTGATAATCATAGTTTATCCAAATAGGTGAATAATTTGTTGTATTATAAATGTCAGTGATTATACAGCCCATCCCTTCAGCACCTGGAGAAGAAATACTCGAACCTGTATCATAGTCATCGATGACCGCAATGCATCCATCAAATCCGCTAGCACCACCTGCACCATTTTGTCCTGGCTCAAATGGCAAATTCCCTGTACAACTAAAGCTAAATAAGGTATTATAAATTCCTATCTCTGAATCATCGCAACTTCCTATATTAGCATAACTCAAGTTTGGGTGATCGATTGTCCAATTTTGTGGCAATCCACAGGAGTTAAAATTTTCAGATACAAAAATTACATTCTGACCATTCAAATAGGAAATAAACCCTAAAGCAATTATTGCTAATAGGTATTTAGTCCTATGAATTAATGAATGGTAAGAAATGGATGAATACAAGATCCTTTGTTTTGTTGCAAAAATAATTGAACAATTGTAAATAAAATCTAAATGTTTCTCTATAAGATTACAAACTAAGAATTACATACTTATAATGACACTATATAAGTTTTTCAAAAAAAAAAGCGCATTTGCCAGTATATGACAAATGCGCTAAGACCATTTATAAATCATTTAAATTGTGTTTATCTTGATGATAAACTTATTAAAAATAATTAAATTCAATAATTAACTTACTGTCCAAGTATAGTGTTTCCTACTTTACTTCTATTCGCATACCAAAGGTTATAATCAAGGCTATTGACTACACCATTGCAATCAATATCAAAATGCAAGTACTGATTTACAGCTGCGGAATTGCTATACCATTGATTATAATCAAGATTATTAATGACATTATTATTGTCCACATCCGCTGCAAACAATGTATATTTATTGCCTTTTAATTTCAATTGTTCTACACCATCGGCTTGAGATACTCCAGTGGAGAAATCATAAGTTATAGCATTAGGAACAGTTAGTGGATTATTAGTCATTACTGCAAGGTGACCTTTGTGGTACAAGGCAAAATAATAAGTACCAGCGGGTAGGGTAGTAAACCTAACTCCAGTCGTACCATCAAGTTCCACAAGTAGCCCGTTTTGATTGATCCAAGCAGCTCTAGTTCCTAATACAGTTGCTGGATTACTAGCTGATCTTACTTCGACTAATACCCAATCGACAATATTGGAAGGAATCGAACTTAGACTTGACACGCCTTCATTTCCAGTATAATAAAATGGAGCGATGGCAAATGGCTGTTGAAGTGGAAGTATTCCATTCGTTCTTAGGGCATTCACCATTGTATTATTTGCTGTGGAATAAGGACCTTCCAATACTGCGGTAATATTCACTTTAAATCCTAAGCATGCTGTACAAGTACCTCCGCAGTCGATGCCCGTTTCACTACCATTCTGAATACCATCCGTACAAGTAGCGCAAGCTGTACATGTACCTCCACAGTCGATGCCTGTTTCACTACCATTCTGAATACCATCCGTACAAGTAGCGCAAGCTGTACATGTAC
>CAYZQX010000243.1:3300-3372 GCA_964480615.1 uncultured Chitinophagales bacterium
CTCCACAGTCGATGCCTGTTTCACTACCATTCTGAATACCATCCGTACATGTAGCACAAGCTGTGCAAGTAC
>CAYZQX010000243.1:3472-6718 GCA_964480615.1 uncultured Chitinophagales bacterium
GTTTCACTACCATTCTGAATACCATCCGTACATGTAGCACAAGCTGTGCAAGTACCTCCACAGTCGATGCCTGTTTCAGTACCATTCTGAATACCATCCGTACAAGTAGCACAAGCTGTGCAAGTACCTCCACAGTCGATGCCCGTTTCAGTACCATTCTGAATGCCATCGGTACAAGAACTAGCAGTACCTGTTCCACATATAGCTATATTGTCAATAGCTGCACCCCAAGCCCAATCAGACTCATCGTTGTAACAGAATCTAACTTTTAATGCTGCATTGCTATGTGTGGAAATATTATAAGTAGCGTGTGCAGAAGCGGATGTAGATACTGTTTGTAAATTTATCCAGGCCGTACCATTCCATACATCAACAGTAAAGATACCACTTCCTTGATAGGGCTCATTCTGATAATCATAAGATAAATTGATGGTAGAATAAGTAGTGGTATTTACCGCTGGGGTAATTATACAACCTGTTCCTGTCGTTCCAGTACCTTGTCCTAAGTCATCATCATCGATAACAGCAAGGCAACCACTGAACCCTGCGGTTGGTGTGGCACCAGTTGATGATCCAGTAAATGGATACTCGTCCGTACAGGCGAATGAAAATGTGGTACCAGTAATATTATCCTTGCAAGTGCCTGTGTTATTAGCGGCACTAGAAGTATGTGAAGTAGTCCATCCTGTTGGCTTGGCACAACCATTAAAAGATTCAGATATTAAATTGGTTGCACCTGCAGGACAAAGCGGACAAGCGGTGCAAGTTCCACCACAATCAACGCCAGTTTCTGTACCATTTTGTATTCCATCCGTACAAGTAGGGCATACAGAACCACAGATCCCACCGCAATCGATACCTGTTTCATTTTGATTCTGAATACCATCGGAGCATGAAGGACATGGGGTACAAGTACCTCCACAATCAATACCCGTTTCATTGCCATCCATTACACCGTTAGAACATGTCGTTGTACACTTAACAGTATAATTATTTTTTACTGCTGTTAGATTAGATGAGAGATAGGTTTCCATCCTCGTCTTTTGTCCAGCAGTGAACATGTACATGCAAGCATCATCGGTATAATCCATGTAATTCATAGTAAGTTCCTTAGGAGTTCCAGTACAAGTAGAATAGTGTGGTAAACTAGGACAACCATAATTTTCAGCATTGTGTAAAGGTGTATCTGAAACTAAATCATTACCACAATTACTATCACCCCATATATGATCTAACAACAAGTAGTGACCCATTTCATGGGTTAATGTCCTTCCTTTGTTGTAAGGAGAAACAGGAGAGATGATGCATCCAAAACCAGTTAACCCAAATGCATCTTCATTAATAAAAATTCCATCTCCGTCACCTGCTCCACCTAATGGTGAAAAGCCCAGCGTTCCAGTATTATCAGCGGCCACAAAAATATTAATGTATCCAGCCCATGCATTTACCTGTGTGCTATTACCAGTTTGATTAAAGGTTACAGCGTATTGACCATTTGTAAGATTGTAACCGCTTGGATGATTTTGGGTTGCTAAGCAAAATCTCACACAGGTTTCTCCGTGTGTAATAGTAGGAAAATGATTAGGCTTTACTGAACTTAACCAATTTGATATTTCAGTATTAGTACCGCCATAATCAGCATTTAATACTTCAATCTGCGATAAGGCAAGATTGGTAAGACAAGTTTTTTGAGCGGCTGTAAGATTGTTATAATTCGTACCTTGAAAATGTACTGCGATAGGCAGTGTAGTGGTATTGGTACACAATGCCTTGTAGGGAATTGTATTTGGATCACCTACTTTTGCAAGTTTTTGATAATATTCCTTGGCCTTGATAGGGTCGGATAACAATTGCGTCATGTGTTGGTCTTTGCCACATCTTATAATTGTTTTGCCATTTGCATTTACCACCTTGGTTTCTTGAGAAAAACTTAAGATAGGCAATAAAAACAATAAAATTAATTTTTTCATTATTTAGGATGATTTTCGATTAAAATTAAAGAATGAACTAAGGTTTACTTATTTCAAATAACTGACTCCAAAAATGTGTGGGTCGTACTGGACTCGAACCAGTGGCCTCCACTCTGTCAAAGTGGCGCTCTGAACCAACTGAGCTAACGACCCGAATATAATAAACGCACAAAAGTAATTATTATCTGATAATTATACTATCAATATTTAGCACAACTTGAAAATAAAATTCTATTAATTTCTTTTCTTCACTATACCAGTTATGGCTTTGACTAAATGCTAGTGAATTATTTCCATATTTCTTTAATAATTCTTTGTTATTGAGCAATATTTTTATAGCTATATATAAATCTTGTGGGTTTCTTTCTTTGAGACTAATTCCTGACTTACTAATATTTAGAAAATATGAAGATTCTGGCAAATTGTTATCAATCACTGCCATACCATAATGAAGATAATGGAACAATTTTATAGCAGGCCCACCAAGTATGTTATTGGGAGTTGGGGTCTTGGTTATTAAACCTATACTACAATCACTTAAATATTTCCCAATGCTTAAGTAATCTTTCCAACCAGTCTCTTCAATATTTTCTTGAAGATTGTGTGCTTGTATAAAATCGTACAAATATTTTTTTTCATCTCCTAGGGTTTCACCCAATATTCTAAATTTAATATTTGGGTATTCAGGCTTTAATAGCTTTATGGCTTCAACCATTTGCTTAAGTCCTCTATTAAAAGGGATATAGCCATCGTGTACAATGATAGGATAATTGTATTTAGCATCATCGTGTTGATAGGGGAAAAATTTTGGATGCGCAAAATTATAGATCACTTCAGTTTCAAGTGCTCTATTACTATGTAAAAGCGCACCTCTAGTTATTAGATTCGCTGTGATTAAATACTTGAGCTTAGGGAGGCATATCCATTTTATTATTTGCTCTCTTATACTACCACCACGCCAAGATTCGTGTGAATCAAAAATAACTTTTGCCTTTGATCCCTTAGCAATTTTTTGTGCCAAAAATAAGGATGTAGGTTCATGGGCATGATAGACATCGGCATTAAGGGATCGTCCTTTCGCAACAATTTCATTGTAGTAGTTGCTCAGCAATATTTTATTGAGTAGTTTTTGCCAAAATGTATTTACACGCTTGATGGCATGAATATATACTCCGTTCTCAGTCCACTCAAGTTCACCGTTTTCATTGACCTGTTTTTTGCCACCCATATCAAATACCTTACCACTCGGATCGGCATGACAAATGATATGTACTAC
>CAYZQX010000244.1:0-6715 GCA_964480615.1 uncultured Chitinophagales bacterium
ACCTATTAAATCGAATGTGCCAGTAGGCACGGGCATGGAATAAAGATCAACATCATTATCGATACGCATTGCATAGGTATTCGTTCCATATGTAACATTGACATTAAAGCCTGATCCTGTGCCAGTCCATTGTGATGGATCCGGAATCCAAACGCTGGCTATTTTTATTAGTTCAGATTCCGTATCTTCATTGATTGCTGTAACAATGGTTGGCGTTTCGATTGGATTCCCTTGTGAGTCAACACTGAAGGAGGTTGTAATGATTTGAGTTAGGCCATTAAACTGCCCTATGCTTCCAGTGGCAGTTATTTGGTCTCCTTCTGTAACTGTGTAATTAGTAGTATTAGTAGCTGAATACACAGCGATACCACCAGTTTCATCAATGATTGTAAATGCCAAGCCATTGGTATTGATGTTAACACCATGTACTATACCTGAAACAGTTACTGTTTGGCCTATCAATGAAGGCGTTAAGTCAGCTGCATTAGCAGATGCTTCAGCTATAGGAATTACATTAACAACTATCTCATCGTCATCCAATATAGTGATTGTAACTGTATTAATATTGCCTATTACACAATCTCCGCTTACGACTTCTAAATTAAATATTGCAGTTTCATTTCCTTCGCCATCCTCATCGCCTAAAACATTAAAGGTTGATACCATGCTAGGGCTTCCTGCTGAAGTAAAGGATAAGTTAGTAGGACTGTAAGTGAAATCGGTAGCTGATGCGGTGCTCTGATTACTAAGTAATACATTGACTTCACAATCAGCAGCTTCAGATATCTGCACATTGATAGGCAATGCTCCAAATGTATCACCTTCTGAAATGGACATAGCAGGATTAACAAAACTCAATATAGGCACGTTCTGCTGTATTATATCAGCTGCATATCTCGGCATGATGTTATAGCCTTCGGTGTAAGGATCAGTCGCATCGAACTGGCTGCCTATTCCAGTGATGGATAGTAGTCCTTCAGGAGCTGGGCTGCTGTATAATTCGGTATCTTGATCGATTCTAACTTCATAGTTATTAGTACCATCCGAAACAGTAACATTAAAACCTGAACCCACTGGATTCCATTGGGATAAATTTACAATTTGTACATTTTCTAGTGAGACAAGTTGTGATTCGGTTTCTTCAGAAAGTTCAGTTACTAAAGTAGCTGTTGTTAAGGGATTATTAGCACTAACTAATGTTACAGCATCTAGTATTACCTGAGTTAGACCAAAATATTGAGTTATTTGACCTATTACTATGAGTTGATCACCTTCTTGTACTGAATAACCTAGGTTGTTATTAAAATTATATGCGTTAATACCACCAGTTTCATCGATCAATGTAAATTCTAGCCCGGTAGGTCTTAGATTAACACCATGCACAACACCGTGTAGTTCTACTAGCTCACCTATATTTAGTGCTACACCATTGGCATCTTCTAATGTAGCTTCACCTATGGGGTAGTAAACTGCACCAGCTGGCGCATCATTATCACCTATATTTATGTTTATTGTATTAGCTGGTCCTATTTCACAGTCAGAACTGCTAATAGTGAGCACAAGGGTTTCATCGGGTTCATCAGCGCTATCGTCTTCGATGATAACATCAAAGCTGTTGCTTGTACCACTAGCGACTGTAAAACTAGTAGCAGAAGGCACCGAATAGTCAACATCACTTGCTGTGGACAGCGGGCTAACGGCAATATCGACTGTGCAATCGGCTGCTTCACTAATGTTCAAGTCCACTGAAACACTTCCATTTGCTTCATTGACAGTAGTTTGGGCAAGGGAGAAATTTATCGTTGGGTTTTCAGGTGCTAGCATTCCAGTAAAACTCAAGTTGTCAATACTGAATTCATCTCTATTTCCACTTCCTGTAAGGTCATCAGTGTCAAAACGCAAATAGATATATTCTTCGTCAGCAAGGTTAATATTGAATAGATCAACAATGAAATGTGAATTATAATAAAGACTATCACCTAATTCGGGACTAGCATAATCAAGCTGAGAAAGTGATGTAAAGTTTTCGTTATCGGTAGAATAGGAAATATTCCAAGAGTTGCTGCGATTATAATCATTATAGACTGATAGATCGTATTCAAAGTGTAAGCCGTACAATTCTAATCCTGTATTATTTTGAATACGTGTTGTAATATTACCAGGTGTAAACTCATTGCCAGTTGCTTGCACCATCATTTTCTTATTGCCTACTGCATCGGTAAATATATATACTCCTGCGGCGGTTTCACCACCGATGCTTGTACCAGTAAAATCGGCACTAGTAGCAACACCTTGGAAATCAAGTATGGCATCACTAAAGCCTACAATTGACCAATTTTCGGAATCTAACTGTCCTGTGGCTGCTGGATGTGCAAAGCCTGAACCATCGGCTGCTTCAAAATCGATGATAACGGCATTGCCTGGTGAGTCAAGGGTATAAGCTTGTGCCACCACGCGGAAACTTAATACACACGTTATCAGAAAGAGGTAAATAATTTTTTTCATTATTGAATATTGTTTTAATATTAGGGCAAATTTCGCTTAAAAATTAGAATTAATGAAAATGCCATTAAAGGAATGTTTATCAGGCACCTATTTTCTTGATACTGACCACCCTGAAGTGATTGCATTTACAAAACAAAATACGAAAGAAAGGGAAAGCAAATTATCCAATATTATTAGTTTGTATTATGCGATTAGAGATGGATTTAGGTATAATCCTTATGAAGTCATACTAAAGCCTGAAAAGTTGAAGGCCAGTTACCTGCTCACAAAAAATTCAGGTTATTGTATTGAAAAGGCCATATTATTGGCAGCTTGTGCGCGGATAATAGGGGTGCCTTCCAAGTTACATTTTTACAATGTCCGAAACCATATAGGTACAGAGAAACTTACAGAGTCACTGGGGACTGATGTGTTGGTTTTTCATGGGATAACCGAAGTTTGGATTTCCAACAAATGGATAAAATCCACACCTGCGTTCAATAAAGAACTCTGTGAAAAGTTAAAAGTAAGCCCGCTCGAATTTAATGGGGAGGAGGACAGCATATTTCAGGAATATAACAGCGAAGGATCGGGTTATATGGAGTATTTATACGACTATGGAGACTTTCTGGATTTCCCATTTAGCCTGTTTTGTAGCGAACTTAACAAATATTATCCAAAATTTTTTCGGCGAGGCATTGATTTTTAGTTTAATATTGCGCCCCGAAAGCAAAGCCTTGCAAAGAGCAAAAAAAAATTGGACGATTTGTTTAGAAATTATTCAGAATTCGTTACTTTTATTCAAAGATTCGTCTAATACAACAAAAAATAAAACCAAATTTTAAAACATAAAATGGCAATTAACTTAATGGATGTTATCGGTGGCTACATGGGTAGTTCACTGATGGAACAAGCAGCTCAATTTTTAGGTGAGGATTCATCTAAAGCTCAGTCAGCTGTAAAAAGTGCAATCCCTTCTGTATTAGGTGGACTAATGCAAAAGGTATCTAGTGGTGATGGCGCAAGTGCTATCTTCAGCTTATTAAATCAAAGCCAAAATGACGGTAGTGTTCTAAATGGCCTTGGTGACCTATTCGGAAACCGCAGTGCTATGGACAACCATTTAGGTATAGGCAGCACTTTACTTAATACCATTTTTGGTAACAAATTGACTGGTATCCTAGACCTAGTAACTAAGTCTAGTGGTATGAGCGGAACATCTACTTCCACATTAATGAAGTGGATTGCACCTATAGTTATGGGTGTATTAGGAAAGCAAGTAAAATCTCAAGGCTTAGGAATGAGCGGCTTGGTTGACTTATTAAAGGGTCAATCAGGATTTCTTAAGACAGCAGCTCCTGCTGGGTTATTAGGTTCATTAGGTCTTAGCAGCTTTGATAACATCATCGGCTCTAGCGTAAATGCTGTTTCTGATGCTGGTAAGTCAACCTATAATGCTGGCAAAACTGTTGTTACGGAGACTGCCGACGCTGGATCTTCTTTATTGAAAAAATTATTACCATTTCTTGGCATAGCTCTATTAGCTTTATTGGGATTCTGGTTTATGAAAGGCTGTGGTGGAAAAGCTGAGGAAATTACTAAAGATGTTGCTGCTACTACTGTTGATGCTACTAAAACTGCTGTAGATGCTACTGCTACTGCTGCTGCCACTGCTGTTGATGCTACTGCTACTGCTGCCGCTACTGCTGTAGATGCTACTGCTAATGCTGCTAACAGTGCATGGGCTGCTTTAGGAAGTTTCTTTAAGAAAAAATTACCTAACGGTATTGAATTGAATATCCCTGAAAAAGGTGTTGAAAATAAATTAATCTCTTTCATTGAGGACAAAACTAAAGCGATCGACAAGAAAACTTGGTTCTCATTTGACCGTTTATTATTCGATACTGGTAAGTCAACATTAAAGGCTGAATCACAAGATCAATTAAAAGCTACTGCTGAGATTATGAAGGCTTTCCCTACAGTAGAAATCAAACTAGGTGGTTATACTGATAATGTAGGTGATGCTAAGTCAAACTTAAAGCTATCTCAAGATCGCGCTAATACAGTTATGGCTGAATTAGTAAAATTAGGCGTTGCTGCTTCACGTATGAAAGCTGAAGGTTATGGTCAAGATCATCCAGTAGCTGATAATACTACTGAGGAAGGACGTGCTAAAAACCGTCGCATTGACATCAATGTAACTAAGAAATAATCTAATAATTAGATTTAAATATAGAAGGCCGATTCTTTTGAATCGGCCTTTTTTTTTGACATAAATCAATAAATGAGCAATTTCCATATTTAGTAAGAATAACTACTAAATTTACACTCTAAACCAATTTTCGCCATGTCAAGAATTATCTTTTTCTTTATCGTATTTTATTTATTGAAAGGAATCGATCAAGTTTCCGCACAGCTTGTTTCCTATGAAGTATATGATGAAATTTCAATAGATGAAATGAATCAAATTCTTGATGATTTTGGCGCTGGAGGAATTTTCTTAGTTGAAAATGCGGTGACGATATATAAAGTGCATTATACGAGTCCTCATCCCAATGGTGAAATTATACCTGCCAGCGGTGCGTTAGCAGTTCCAGTTGGTATGGAATGTCCTAAATCTCTTGCTTGCTACATGCACGGTACAGCATTAGACAAGGAAGGTGTTCCTTCTTACGGATCTGATGAGTTAAAGATCGGAATGATTCTTGCATCTAGTGGTTATGTAGTTGCCTTGCCCGATTATCTAGGACTTGGTGATTCGCCTGGTTTACATCCTTACGTACATGCTAAATCCGAAGCCACTGCTGGTATTGATATGCTGCGTTGTGCAAGATCTATTAGTGAAATGGAAAATTTTGAGTTGAATGAGCAGTTGTTTTTATTTGGCTATTCACAAGGAGGGCATGCCGCTATGGCATTACACAAAGAAATACAAGAGAATTACGCCGATGAATTTACAGTTACTGCAAGCGCTCCTATGAGTGGTCCTTATGACATTAGCGGTGCACAAACCATTTATCTCACTCAAGATATCCCTTACTCATCTCCTGGTTATTTGCCCTATGTATTATTTGCATATCAATCGGTATATGACTATGTTCCACAAGACCCCAGTGATTTTCTTATAGCTCCTTATGATACTTTATTGCCTCCGCTATTTTACAGTGGTGACCAGCAATTTTGGTATGTCAATACCGTGTGCAACCCTGTGCCTAAACTTATGATACGCCCTGATGTGTATGATGATTATATTAGTGATCCTAATCATTATTTTAGAGCAGCTCTTGAAGACAATGATGTATATAAGTGGGTACCAGAAGCGCCTGTAAGAATATATTATTGTCATGGAGATGATCAAGTATATTATGAGAACTCTGAAATAGCCTATCAATATTTTATAGATAACGGAGCACAAGATGTTCAAAAATTTGATTACGGCAATTTAGATCATGGTGGTTGCGTTTCACCAGCTTTGCTCAATGGAAAGTTCTATTTTGACTCCATGAGAGACCTCAGTGGAGGAATGGTAGTAGGCAGCTCCGTTACACCTAATGGCAGCGAGTTTCTGTTGTTAGTAAATCCAGAAGGGGGCGTAGCACCATACAGTTTTTCTTGGGCTAATTCAACAATAACTACTGCTAATTTTACCGCGCCTAGTGCTGGCACATACACGGTTACGGTATCTGACGCTAGAGGATGTAGTGTCCAGCTAGATATTAGTGCTGGTGCCGTAGGAATTCAAAATCCAAGTATCAACTATATACATTTAAGTCCTAATCCTTCCTTTGGTGATGTGATGGTACAACTTGCTGATGATAATCAAACCCATAGAATAACTGTAAATAACCTAAGTGGGCAATTGGCTTTAGATGTAAAAGGCGTAAAAAAGAATTTTATGATTAACAAAGGATTATTGCCAAAAGGCATGTATATATTAAAAATAGATGGATTGCCGATGGCCGAAAAACTTATAATATTGTAATCGCTCGCTTATTCTAAGTGATATAATGATAACTAAGCCAATGAACTAAAAGTCATTGGCTTTTTTTATTAGCGGATTAAATTGATAAGGTCAGCTCAAATAATAATAGAGCGATAATTAAAAAAACTGGATTTTAGACACTGTAAACTAGAGGCTGGACTCTAGACACTGGATAATGGACACTAGACTTTAAGTAGGGCTTGCTAAATAACTCTGAAATCTTTTATTGTAATAGGTTCTAGCCATTAT
>CAYZQX010000245.1:0-6710 GCA_964480615.1 uncultured Chitinophagales bacterium
AGGTTCTTGTTGCCATTAGAAAAATAATAAATTCGCAAGTAAGCCCACAGCGACGTAGAAATCGAGCGATAGCGAAGATTCTTGTTGCTATTAAAAACTAAAAATTCACAAGCAACCAAACTATGCGCAGGTTTTGGCTTGCCATTATTAATAAACTATTCAGCAAGTAGCGAGGAGTACAAGCGAAAAATCAAACGCAGGCGCAGAATCTTGTTGCCAATAGAGAATATTATTATTTCACAAGCAATCAAGCCCTAGCGCAGATTCTTGCTACCTATAGCGAAAATAAAATTGCAAGTAACCTGGGCGGCAGGCATCGCCAAAATAAATTTCGAACCTTGAGTTATAGCTTGAGTGCTAACTAAAGACTTATTTCTCAAATCGCAATGCTACTGAAGAAACAATGAATAAATTATCACTCCCCAAGTCATTGTCACGAAGAAATATTTTATCCTTGCTATTTAGCAACCTTCCTTCTAAGCGGCAAGCAAGATTAGACGTTGGTGCATAATCAATGTTAACTGAAAAACCTGAGGTATCAAACCCATTTTCAGTCCCAGTTGAAATCATTATACCAGCCCTGTCTTGATAATACTCAGCCCGAAGGCCTAATGCCCACTGATAAGTGATTTTGTATTGTAATATCAATATAGGGCTAAACCAAAGTTCTGTCTTAGAGCTATTGTGTGACTGCTGTTGTGAACCTATATCAAAACCAGCAATTAATCCCATTTTTTTATTAATTTGAAACTGTCCATATACATTATTGAAGTAACGCATTCTCCTTGTGCTATCAGGATCATTCGTACCTATAAATGTACTCCAATTGAACAACACACTTTTCGAAGGAACATATTTTACTTGTGAACAAAATGAAGGCAAAGAACTATTAGCTACGCGCTGAATACGCTGCCAACCATTGCTTATAATAAGTGCATATTCCCAGTGCTTATTGGGATTATAAGTAGCTTTAACACCTGACAAGTAATAAGGAGAATTTTCTGCAAGTAATGAACGCGTCAAGGTCCAATTATCTAAGGAAATAGCACTCTCAAAACCGATATGGGAATTCATTATGCCCACATCAAGCCAAAAATTATTTTTTTTATTGAGCGACAATCCAATATTTGCTTCAAGAATATTTTTAAGCAATCCTGGCTCAACTGCATAATTATCATTGACATAAGTTCCAGTATGTATGGCAAAATTAGCACGATACTTAATATGTCTAACACTTGCCTTAATTAAACCCAAATTCAAATTAAACTCATTGTGTCTATTGTGATTATATAAAAAAGACTGTCGAAAATCAGTTTTTGGCTTATTCATATCGTAAGCATAAAACACATCAATAAATCCCGAAATATTAATGTCTGGATTTTGCCTCCACAGACTGTCTTGCTGAGCAAAACATTGATGGCTAGCTAGAATAGAAAGGCTAACCAAAAACAAAACTAAGAATGTGCTAATTCCTTTCATTGTACTCATAATTTATATGCAAACATAACCGTTTTTAATCTTATGGCAGTCACAAGTACTGAATATATTAATAAAATCAATTCTAAAATTAAAACTGAATCAATACTTGAATTAACCGCAAATTCATTTGGCGAACTAACTAATATTTTTTTATGGCAATAATCAAAAGTAGAATAGCAAGATAATTGTATATGCTTTTAAATTACCAAATACTAGTTGTGTTGATTGCATTAGCATTTTTTAAGAGCATCTATCTATACATAATCATTGTCTTATTTTATAGCAACGAATTTATTAAAATCGAATTGATACTATGCTTATAAATAGAAACGCAATTATCAGCAATGTTCATTCCAAAATACTTTAGGCTATTGAGCTAAACCCCAACTGAAGGACTAGTATCCTAAGTCCGCTCTAATCACCTATAACATAAAATTAAGAAATCTAACCAAACCTATAAACATCCCCCCTATTTTACTTTCCCTATCCTCATAAATAATGGAAACTTGATAGATTGCATTTGTTCAGCATCCCATTGTTTCTCAATCTCCCACATCAACTTATCAACTGGGTTATAACCATTCCGTTTTATAAAATGTTTTACAGCACTCCAAGTATTGAGATAACCTATGAAGTGTGGGAGTGACCACCGCTGTGCTATTGCAAAATTTGGAGCAGAAATTTCATTGAATGGAAATGGTATCGTGCGATATCCTTCATCAATATATTTCCTTTCTGAATCCCAATAATTACCTAGTACATTATTATAAAAATTAGCTATAATATTATCTATCTCAGGTGAAATTTCGACTAGTCCATAACCCAACACACACAAGATTGCATCTTTCCTACCTGTCCTATAAACTTCAGCATAAAATTTATCAAAATCAAACCAATGAATAGCTTGTGCAACGATTATCAAATCAAATTGATCATCCTTGTAATTGGTTTTTTCCGCTGGCTGTACCGAATATTTTATGTTATATGCTTGCAATGCATTTACAAGCTGTGCCTCACTTATATCAGATGCACATACCTGCTCAAATACACTGGAGAGTTGATAGGCCACCTGCCCATTCCCAGTACCGCAATCCCAAGCATTTTGTTTATTGCCTATCAATCCATAGAGGAATTCATAAAAATCCGATGGATAACTAGGACGGTATTTGGCATACTTATCTGACTGATCAGAAAAATTATCTTTCATAAATTACATAAAAACAATTAAGCAATCAAAACTCCTTCAAAGACTCTCCTATTCTACGCTATTTGATTTTATACCATTTCATACAAGATAAATGCACGATATAAATACATCAATAAATTTCCTATAGAAACAACAATATCTGTACTTATGTATAATATCAAAACCCAAAGATAGTACAGTTTAGCTCGACCTATCAAATTGCTAAAAACAAAGAATATACAACTTAAGAAAACTCAAAATAAATAAACAAATGAATAGTTGAGATGAACCGTAATAGGTATCCATTCCACCGTTATTTTTTATTGTATTTATTGTGTTTCCACTTATTATAACCCTTTTCAGAGTCTTCTATTAATTCATTCAATCTTTTCAATCTAGTTGCTTCCTGCTTAGCCGACATTACCCAGTTAGAAGATGGCTTGCGATAGGTAGGTGCAAGTGATTGAAAATAGTCCCAAGCAACTTTATTAGCTTTAAATAGATGCTCCAATTCAGGGGAAAATTTTACTTCCTCCTTTTCAAATGAATAAACTCCTGACTTGCTTTCTGATCGATGGCTATAGCTAAGAAGTCCGGGCGGTTTCATTAGACCTTTCTCTATAAGCAGCTCAACTTTTTTAATATTTACTACACTCCATATACTGGATTTTTTTCGCGGCGTAAATCGTATTTGATAGCTATCCTTACCAAGGGAATGTTTTACGCCATCAATCCAACCAAAACAAAGAGCTTGATCTACCGATTCTGACCAACTCATACTCTGCTTTCCTGAATTCACTTTATAAAAACCAACTAAAAGTTCGGATTCTTTATTGTGATTTATTTCTAACCATTCCCTAAATTCATCTTGTGTTGAAAAAAATATTGGTGTCATGATTTTTCTTATATATTAACTAATATTACAATTACAAAAAATGCAGTAGCTGCGTATAATTACCATTAACTCATTGGTCTCAGAAGTGATATCGTTCAAGAATTTTATAACCTAACTATATTCCAGCAAGAAAATATTCATTAACAAATATTTTGAACTAGCAAAAGAATACCGAGCTAACCATTTTGAGCAAAAAATAACTACAAATCTATTATTAATACTTTAATTGATAAAGACTGGTATCCTCAAAAATAAAATATTTTTGAGGAAGATCAGAATATTTAAAGGCACCCCACTTGGTAATAAAAACTTTATTGTCATTAGCTGCCCATTCTACATCTTTAACATTATCTGATATCATTACGGAACTAGCTTTACCATCATTCACAGTGGACAATAACCAGAATTCATAAGGCGTTGCCCAAGTCATAAGCATTACATCCATAGGAAAATATTTTTCAGCAATTACGAGCTTTTTGCTTTCGAGGGATTTAGTTTCATTTAAATAGTTCTGAAGCAAGTCCACTCTTTCGGAATACAATTTATGATGTATGCCTATATGTACTATTCGCATACTAATTATTAACACTAATAACAACGCAAAATATTTATTAATTTTACTACTTATATCCAATGCAAAAGGAAGAGCTACAAATACACTGAGTGGAAGATAAAGGTTCTCCATATAAAAAGATTCTGCTCCATTGGGATAAGATACATTGACTAACAAAATATACCCCACACAAAAAGAGGTAATTATAAATATTTTATCAAAACTCTTATTTTTACAATAGTACAAAACCATGATGCAAAAGAGCAAAATCATTGCATAGTATTTACTAATAAGATCAACAAGAAATTGACTATTAGAAGGCATAGCAAAATAATTAGGAAATAGCTTTATAAAATTACCTAGGCCACTCATTGCTGTAGAATCATAGGCAGTTCTAAATAGGAAGGTTTTGACAACAATGATAAGGAAATAGAAAACTAAACTTCCTATGAGTATCCTTTTCAGTGAAGGGATAGAGATAAATAGAAAGCTTGTACAAAATAAAAATGGGAATAGCAGTAAAGGATGAAAAAATGCAATTGCAACTAACATCAATGCCATGATCGGATAGGAATACCATCTATTGAACCATTCATTTGCATTTCCTGAATATAACAATGCGAAGTACAATAATAAAAATGCTAATCCCTGTTGCAACTCAGACTGAATCCAATAAAAGGTGTCGGTCACCATTAGGGTGCTTAACAAGATCATAGACAACCCAAATTTATAAGATTTCAGAACTTTTGTGATAATGAAAAATATGGCGAAATAATACACTACAAATCCTACTGAATAGGTTGCCATCACCATGCTCAATGGCCATTCCAATTTTGAACTTATCAGCGGAAAAATTTGAGTCATAATAGCTCCAAATCTATTATTTTGGATTGCAAAGTCACTATCTTTTAGTATATAAAAAAGATGAAAAGCTATATCTAAAAAAACAGTTCGCTCTATATAAAATATTAAAGCCAGAGCAGCTAAAATCACATAAGTCGTCATTCCAATTCTCAATATCAATTTATCCATCCTTTGTATTTAGTCAAATATTCTGGGGGTATTAAGCCAATTAATCTATCAATACTTCCATCAAATTTAGTATTTTTGTTTTATATGACTGTTCAATTGCACACTTAACAACAAAAGAAGCTGCAATTAATACAATTCGTAATGATTACCTAAACCAACAATATTGGATATACCATTGGATAATTTATAGGTTTGTCAGCTAGTAATTTTCTATTAATAATTTCAGCTCAACAACCCAAAACAAAACGATTTTGGCGATGCCTAAAGGCCCAGTCTGTTACATGCTACACCATCTGGCATTTATTTTTTTTCAATGGCCGCCAGAATCTTCGCAAGCACGATTTGTTTTCGGTTTTGCCTGATGCCTAGCTCTTATCTGATCAAGAGATACACCTTATGGAATAATGACATCCTGCTTATAAAACCCAGCCCTAAAGGGAGTCATAAGTCAAGACTAAACCATTCCGCATCCTTATCGCAAATACAAGAATGTAAGATAAAAGCTAAGCTGTTGTAATATCCTATTTAGCTAGCTGTACAAAATCCTGCTAACCTTATTCCATTATGGATTAGTCTGTACAGGAATGGTTTGTGGCATGGTCTGAATATTGGAGTTAGGGTCATTGTTAGGCGCTGGTATAGGAGCTGTTCCTAGATTGAGGGTGGTATCAACTACCATTTTGGGATCTATGCGAAAGAGCATTTCTAACATGCCCTTGGTTTCATAGGTTTCCTTGTCACCAGCTAAGCGCACATAATTGCTAAACTGTGGTTGCTGCTGTCCTGGCATACCATTCATTCCAGGCTGCATTTGCTGCGGATTGCCAGTCATATTAAATTTGCCTAGATAAATATCGAGCACAGGCTTTTCTCCTTCTTTAAGCATCACCCTTGTACCTTTGCCATCTGCGACTTTTAGTTCCTCCCATTTTTTATCATCAACTGCTACTACTCGTTCCGGCTTAATCTTTGAAAGTTCTTGAATCATACGTGCCACTACATCGTCCTTTGCATTATCATCACGGCCATCGAACAATTTCACCTTCCAGTCATTCTCCTGGTTGGTAAAAACCGTAGTACCTGTCTCGGGATTCACAACCTCAACCGAGGTGATTTTAGTAGGGTCAAAAGAAACTAACTCTTTCTTAAATGTACGCTCTTCCGTACGACTTTCCTGCCATAAATAAACACCAAACGCGAGCAGCAAAATTGCAAAAAGGATTAATAATGATTTATTAGACATATTGAATGATTTAAAATATGATACGATATAATTAATTTCTTATATTAATAAAAACAACCCACAATAATAAGGAATTTGATTGATTTTTTAATTTTGTAGAATCAACAAACTAAATGCCAATAAAGATTAATGAATCAAAGCAGTAGCAATAGTATACACATTCATTTCCTGTTAGGCTTACACATATTCAGATGTCAGGGCAAGAAAATGATTTGACGAATTCCTACTAATATAGGGCTTGCTAAATAACTCATAAGTATGCGATTTTGGCGATGCCTACGGCCCAGGCTCTTCGCTTATACTCCTCGCTACTTGCTGGAAG
>CAYZQX010000246.1:0-6709 GCA_964480615.1 uncultured Chitinophagales bacterium
GTTCCTATCTTTTAGGAGGCTAAGGTGTTACTAATAGTTAATAATTTTACCTATAACTAATCATCCTACAAACATAATTGATCCCTAAAATCTTTAGCCTCCTAAAAGGATATCCACTGCTATCCCTATCGCTGGAGCAGACGCAGGATACTAGACACTAGACACTGGACTTAGTGTAGTGTATGCAAAAGATATCAGGATCATCATTCCAAAAGAAATGCATCAGGGATGGGAGAGAAGCCACGCAGTGGCTGCCCGTAGTGGAGCGGAGGGCCGTAGCGTCAGCGAAGTCTTGTACAGCCCGACCCGCCTGCTCTAGTAAAACTGATTATGAAATGCAAAGCGACTAGACTTAGGTAGTCATTACTGGGCATAGCAGATTCTGGGCGGGGGAGGCCCATAAAATGGACGCTAGACGCTGGATCCAAGAGACTAGACTTAGTGCAGTTGCTTTAACTAGACTCTGGTCACTGGATACTAGACTTTTTGCAGTTGTTGCAATAAACTTCAGTATCGTAAATCGTGAATCGAGAATCGCGCCAGCCTATCGTAAATCTTGAATCGGTAATCGTGAATCGCTCCAACTAGACTCTGGACACTAGACACTGGACGCTAGATTTTTTGCAGTTGTTGCAATAAACTTCAGTATCGTAAATCTTGAATCGGTAATCGTGAATCGCGCCAGCCTATCGTAAATCTTGAATCAATAATAGTGAATCGCTCTAACTAGACTCTGGACAGTAGACTCTGGACACTAGACTTAGTGCAGTTCCTACAAAAAATTTCAGTATCGTAAATCGAAAATCGGTTAACGTAAATCAATTAAAAGACATTAGACTTCGTGCAGTTTTCACAACACAATTCGGAATTCTATATGCGATAGAGCGAAGCACCAATTGTTTATTGAACACTGTTCACTAGACATAGATTTATAAAAATCAAATACCTTCAGTATCCTAAAAATTGAATACTGAATTGTAAATGTGGAGGAAAATGTTAATTAATTTTTATGAATCACTAATGTGCGCCAGCTACATTTAACTTGCTATGCTTATAACTATACATAAAATAAATCACCAAGCCCAGTATTAACCAACCAATGAACCAAGCCCAATTGATAAAAGTCATACCAGTAAGTAAATAACTACAAGTGATGAGGCCCATTAATGGTATTAATGAATAGTTGCGCATAAATGATAATACTGACATAATCAAAGCTAATAACCAAAACAATATCAATGTAATTTTAGGAGTTGCTAAATCCATAAATGATGCATCGCCTGATAGATAATCTTCATTTTGACTAAAGTCGAACTGAAACATATCTTGAAAATAATTAGGAGCAATCATATAGGTAGTAATTATAGCGACTAATACTATTAATGGAAATATAAACTTGCCATTGATGTAAGGCAGGTTAAAGCCGCCTGGGTTATGCGCTCTTCTAGGAATTAATAACACTCCACCACATACCATCACAAATGCCATAAGGGTGGCTATACTTGTAAAATCGAGGACAAATGTTTTGTCAATAAAAAGGATAGGCACGCCTACTACTAATCCTGTGAGTATGGTTGCAAATGAAGGCGTATTGTATTTAGGATGAATTTTTTGAAAGATAGGTGGAAGCAATCCATCACGACTGATACTCATCCATATACGCGGCTGACCCATCTGAAATACTAATAGCACACTCGTCATTGCCACCACAGCAACGATGGCCACTAAAAATTGCATCCATCCAATATTCAAATTTTGTGGCTCGAAAATAAAGGCTAATGGGTCGCCGATGCCATCAAAATTTTTGTAATGTACAGCACCAGTAAGAACAAGGGTTAACAATATGTATATCACCGTACATATTACCAATGACCATATCATTCCTTTTGGCAGGTCACGCTGAGGGTCTTTGCTCTCCTCTGCAAGCACACTCACAGCATCGAAGCCTATATAAGCAAAAAACACACCACTCACGGCCATCATTACACCTGAAAATCCATTGGGCATAAATGATCGTGTACCGCTTTCATTCGCTGGAGTCCAGTTGTCTGTAAGTCCATTAGCAAATACTAAGTAACCACCTACTAGTATAATTAATAAGACAACTGAAAGTTTTAGCAAAACCATCAGATTACTAAAGTCTCTACTCTCCTTTATCCCTCTATATACGAGGTAGGTAATAATTAAATTAATTGCAATGGCTGGTAAATCCAATATCATTTTTAAAGAGCCAAGTAGGGGAGCGGTATTCCAAGCAGCTAAGAGCTCTTCATTAGAAGATCCTGATGCCACGGCTTTTTTGGCTTCCATGTAACTCGTACACAACCATGGCGGTAAGTGAAGATTGATTTTGCTTAAGAATGATGTAAAATAATCACTCCAACTATAGGCCACATAAATATTGCCAATAGAATATTCCATGATTAGTGCCCAGCCGATTATCCATGCTGCTATCTCACCAAATGAAGCGTAGGCATAGGTATAAGCGGATCCTGCCACTGGAATACGACTAGCAAATTCCGAATAACAAAAAGCAGTAAATGCACAGGCTATCGCAGTAAGAATGAATAAAAAGATAATGCCTGGTCCTCCATTGAAAACTGCGGCACCTAAACTGCTAAAACTCCCAGCTCCTAGTATAGCTGCAATCCCAAAAAAGGTCAAATCACGTGCGGTTAACACACGCTTGAGGCCTGAACTATGGATGTCATCCTGATTACTTATATCAGCCTCTTTTACGATCGTGGCGATATTCTTGGTCCTATTATAATTACCCATCTAATTAATTTAATATAATTGCGAAATATAGGATTATTTTTCTAATTGGTATATGTTTTTTATGTTGTAGATCATTCGATTGTGAATTATTATTTATTGTTTTTGGATTATATGATTACTACGTGCGTTGGATTTTGCGGTTAGTCAATAAGTTCTAAGTATTTGATATACGATCGCTATAGGGCAAGGTCTAAATTTAGATTATGCAATTGGAGTTAAATAGAATTATTTCTAGTACGTGTCTTCGTACATTGACGTGTACTGAATGGCCTTATTAGGAAAGGATAAGATTGCTAGATTGTTATCAGACTATAAAGGAGAGAAAAAATATCAAGGTATTAGATTTATGGCAAAAATTACTTTTTCAGTTGACTTCTAAGTTCTTCAATTTTTTCGATAGTTAAACCTGTAATTTTTGATATAAAATCATTGTCAGCATTATTTAATATTGCATTAGTTGCTATATCTTCACGAATTTTAAATTCCGCTTCAGTCTGAAGGGTGAACATTTCACTCGCTTTTAAGTGCAAAGAGTCCAAATATCTGTTGTATCCATACTGGTCATCGCTGGGAAGTTTCATAATATCAAGAACCTCGCCAGCTTCTTTTAAACCTTTTGCGTGAAAGCTGTCCTTTACTTCGCTGTTTTTAAAAAAATAAATCCATTCATCCAGTGTGTCCTTTGCATTGTTATCAAATTGATTAACCTTCAATAAATAATACTCAGGGAAAATATCAGAAACATGGTCTTTTAAGAAAGTTTGTTTTTGCTTTGGTGATAAACCCAATAAATCATGATGGTGTATGCCCGTAAAATCTGTTTTGCCCTTGTAAACATAGTCATAACCTTGACCAAGGTCAAAATAAACTATGTTTACGGAAATTACTTTCTTTATCGCTGAATAATTTTGACCTAGACTTAAGTTCTCTGTTATTCCTTTCGATACTCCAAATGCCATTCTATGAAAATAGTCGATTTCATAAGTGCTTTGAATCTCAATGATTATTAACTCGTTTTTAGAATTTTTAGTTAATATGTCCACGCGATTGAACTTGTCGTCCATTCGTTCTTGGTTAGCTTCACTTTCAAGGATTTCTTGAATTTTAATATTATCGTATAACAACTCACTCAGGAATCCTTCAAGCACACCAAAATTGTCTTTGTTTCTCAAAAGTCTTTTTATAGCCCAATCAAATCGTATTAATTTTTTACCCATTAATTAATTCTAACCATATTTTTTTGTTTTGTAAATTTAGTAAATTTATTTCAATAGTTGTTTTCAGATAATTAAGAATTGGTTAATGTTGCAGGTAAAAATTATTGTTTTATCAGCTATGATTTCAACCGGACTTTCATTTCTTCATTTCCATATTAGTCGTGCAGAAATAAGGGAAATGCACTTAGTGCTACAACTGACCTTTCAATTATAATGTATTTTTCCAATTGATTGTTAAATATTGTTTGCTGATCGATAATTATAAATGTCCCACTATTAAAGAACCATAAGATCGGATAGTCATATTTTTTTTTGGATAATGACTGTTACACTTTCACTTAGTAATTGTTTTATGCATAGGGGGATATTTCCTTTTTCTTTTTTCATTATCTCATTTTGACCTCTTCACTTATTTGCAATCTTTGTAATCAATGATAAGTAATTTAATAACAATTCTCATTGTATATAATTTATACTATCTTGGCATCATAAGAACCAAACAGTTCGTCGATTATAATGCCAAAAGAGATTGTACTTCAAGTATTGCCCCATGTGGCTGCTGATATGGATTTATTGAAGGAGGAAATTGCCATAAAAATGGCGATTGACCCTCAGCTTATATCCTATATTCATATACTTAAAAAGTCTATTGATGCAAGGCAACGCACAATATGGATCAATATTAAAGCGAATGTTTACTTCGATGAAATAGTGGCTATCCCTGTACAAGAATTGCCTAATTTCGAGACCGTAACTAATAACAGAGAAGTTGTAATCATAGGAGCGGGTCCCGCAGGATTATTTGCAGCACTCAAGGCAATTGAGCTGGGCTTAAAACCCATACTGCTAGAACGCGGCAAAGATGTAAGGGCAAGAAGAAGGGATCTAAAAATTATTAATCAAGACCATATTGTAAATCCTGACTCCAATTATTGTTTTGGAGAAGGAGGGGCAGGTACCTATTCTGATGGCAAACTATATACTAGGTCTGATAAACGGGGGCAAATAAAAAAAGTATTGGAATTATTTGTCGCTTTTGGGGCTTCGCCTGAAATATTAGTGGACGCACATCCACACATAGGCACTAATAAACTACCCGCGATCATCGCCAATATTCGCAACTTCATTATAGAACATGGTGGGAAGGTATTTTTTGAATCTAAAGTAGTGGATTTTGTTGTAGCAAATAACACAATGAAAGCGGTTGTTTTAGCGAATGGAGATCGTATTGATTGTGATGCATTTTTACTAGCAACTGGTCATTCAGCCAGGGATATATTTAAGTTACTGGACCATAAAAATATTCTGATAGAAGCTAAGCCATTTGCGCTTGGTGTCCGAGTAGAACATCCACAATCTTTTATTGATAAGGTACAGTATAAATCTCAATCCGAAATTCGGAGTCCATATCTGCCACCCGCTCCATATTCATTAGTCAAGCAGGTAGGAGGTCGAGGAGTGTATTCGTTCTGTATGTGTCCAGGAGGCATCATAGCCCCTTGTGCTACTGTACAAGATGAAGTTGTTACTAATGGATGGTCGCCATCGAAGCGCGATCAGCCATACGCCAATTCAGGGATTGTGGTAGAAATTAGGCTAGAGGATATATACAGTTCGGGTTATCATGGTAGTCTTGCTGCTATGAATTTTCAACGCGCTATTGAACATAAAGCCTGGGTAATGGCGGGTGAATCCCAGCGTGTCCCTGCCCAGCGACTAGTTGATTTTTTAGATCGTAGGATCACCAAAAACATGCCTCCAAGCTCTTACACACCAGGCACTACATCGGTGGCACTAAGCGACTTATTTCCAGCATTTATATATGAATCCCTCTATGATGGTCTTAGAGCATTTGGAGAGATGATGAAAGGTTTTATTCATCAAGATGCTGTTCTTCACGCACCTGAATCCAGAACCTCTTCCCCTGTGCGAATCCCTAGAGATCCCCTAACGATGCAGCATACGGTAATCAACGGATTATATCCATGTGGTGAAGGGGCTGGATATGCTGGTGGTATATTGTCTGCTGCTATGGATGGCGAAAATTGTATGATTGCGATTGCTAATCACTTAAAAAAAAGCAAGTAAAAACCATTATCTTCTAATTTAAAAAAAGGTTTGATCATTTAGGTTGATGCTCTATTAGTTTTCTATGTTGTATTTGCGATAGGGATAGCAGTGGATATCCTTTTAGGAGGCATGATTTTTTCGATAGCACGAATGATTATAGGATGATAAGATTTAGTTATTGCAATAAGTGAATGTAATGCACAAGCCTCCTAAAAGATAGGAACGTATAGCCCGGGCCTTTAGGCATCGCCATAAATATAATTATCAAAAAAAGAATAAATTATGTTATCCTTTTTTATTTTTCCTTGAGTCATTTTTTTATGACTCAATCAATACTTTATAAAAGCGAGATTAGTAGTTAGATAAGTACAAAAAAAAATGCCCCAAAATGAGGCATTGATCTTTTAATTTTCAAAGCTGTAAATACATAAGGAAAATGGATTAGGCCTCGTCATCGTCTTCATCTTCATCCTCATCATCCCAATCCTCATCATCTTCATCCTCCCAGTCATCGTCATCATCCTCATCCCAATCCTCATCATCCTCTTCTAAATCATCATCATCCCAGTCATCATCATCGTCATCTTCGTCCTCTTCCTCATCGAAGTTAACAAAAGGAGATGTAATCAGCGCCGAATCCTCCT